>JACRNP010000115.1 GCA_016234845.1 Deltaproteobacteria bacterium
ATGGTCGTTCCCGAGGGGCGGATCGTCGCGCTGCTGGGCGCCAACGGCGCCGGGAAGAGCACGACCCTCAAGGCGATCTCGGGGCTCCTCAAGTCCGAGGAGGGGGAGGTCACCGACGGGGAGATCCTCTTCGGGGGAGAGACGATCAACGGGCGCGACCCCGAGGAGATCGTCCGCAAGGGGATCTTCCAGGTGATGGAGGGGCGCAAGGTGTTCGAGGACCTCACCGTGGAGGAGAACCTCCGGTGCGGGGCGCACACCCGGAAGGACCAGGGGAACGTGAAGGGTGACTACGAACGGGTCTACAACTACTTCCCGCGGCTGAAGGAACGGCGGAAGGGGCTGGCCGGCTATCTCTCCGGCGGGGAGCAGCAGATGCTGGCGATCGGCCGGGCGCTCATGGCCCGCCCGAAGCTGATGCTCCTCGACGAGCCGTCGCTCGGGCTCTCGCCGCTCCTGGTGAAGGAGATCTTCGGGATCATCAAGGACATCAACGAGAAGGAGAAGGCCACCATCCTCCTCGTCGAGCAGAACGCGCGGATGGCGCTGTCCATCGCGAGCTACGGGTACATCATGGAGAACGGCAAGGTGGTGCTGGACGGCGAAAAGGAGAAGCTCGCGAACAACGAGGACGTGAAGGAGTTCTACCTCGGGATGAACGAGGTCGGCTCCCGCAAGTCGTACCGCGAGATCAAGCACTATAAACGCCGCAAGCGGTGGCTGTCATGATCGACCGGAAGCGGGGATTCTTCGACGAGGCGCGGGAGACCATGGCGCCGGGGAAGCGCGCGGAGCTCCACCGGGAGCTGCTGCGGGAAACCGTGCGGCACGCCTACGAGCACGCGCCGGCGACCCGGAAGAAGATGGACGAGGCGGGCGTCCGACCCGGAGACGTCAAGGAGCTGTCCGACCTGCGGAAGATCCCCTTCACGCGCAAGGCGGAGCTGAAGCACATCCAGAAAGGCGAGCCGCCCTTCGGAGGGCTGGCCGCCGTCCCGCCGCGCGCGATGCGCCGCATCTACGTTTCCCCGGGCCCCACCTTCGACCCGGAAGGTCGGGAGGAGACGCACTGGCGCTGGGAGAAGGCGTTCGTCGCCGCCGGCTTCCGGGAGGGGGACATCGTCCAGAACACCTTCATGTACCATTTCTCCCCCGCGGGGCTCATGTTCGACGAGGCGCTCCTGCGCCTCGGCTGCACCGTCGTACCGGCGGGCGTGGGGAACACGGAGCTTCAGGCGCAGGTGATGAAGGAGCTGGCGGTCACGGGGTACGTCGGAACGCCGTCGTTCCTCATGAGCATCCTGGAAAAGGCGAAGGAGATGGGGCTTCCGGACGACAACGGCCTCTCCCTTCAGGTCGCGCTGGTGACCGGGGAGATGCTCCCGGAGACGCTGCGCGCCCGGCTGCGGGACGAGTTCGGCGTGCAGGTGCGCCAGTGCTACGGCACCGCGGACGTGGGATCCATGGGGTACGAATGCTTCACGGCGAAAGGGATGCACGTTCCCGACGAGATCCTGCTCGAGCTGATCGACCCGGCCACCGGGGAGCCGGTCTCACCCGGATCGATCGGGGAAGTGGTCGTCACGCTCCCCAACCGCACGTATCCGCTGGTCCGGTTCGCCACCGGCGACCTGTCCATCCTTTCCGACGCCCCGTGCCCGTGCGGACGCACGTCGCCGCGCCTGCTGCGGCTGGTCGGCCGCGTCGACCAGGTCACCAAGGTGAAGGGGATGTTCGTCCACCCGGAGCAGGTGTCCCAGCTCGAAAAGAAGGTCCCGGAGATCGCGTCGTTGCAGTTCCTCGTCACCCGTACCGGGCACGAGGACCACATGGAGATGCGGATCGTCCTCGCGGACGGCGCCTCGCCTTCCGACGCGCTGGCGGCCCGGATCGTGGAAGCCGCCCGCGAGATCACGCGTCTGCGCGGCGAAGTCCGGTTCATCGCCGCCCCCGAGGTGGAGGAGCCCGACAAGAAAATCATCGACAAACGCAAGTGGGATTGAGAGCGTATTCCCTCCCGACATAAATGCTGTATCGTATAAGGAAGACGGCATGAAATGCGTACGCAACAGAAGGTTCCGGCGGAGCGGAGGTAGGAGGCGGGGCGGAGTGAGGTAAAGCGCCCCACTCCCCTACGAAATGCGTTCCCTGGGGTACCCCCGCTGTAGGAAGAACGGGGGGCACAGCCGTGCGGGTTCACCGCACGGCGAGCCACGAACGGAGCCCCGTCCTCCGAGGTAGCGCAGCCCATATCTTTGGATACCTTGCTATATATTTGAATCGCAGCACAAAAGGGAGTGGACCATGGACGCCGCCGCGCTGAACCAGCACCTCGAAAAGCACCTTCGGGTGAGCACCTTCCCCATCGGAATCAAGTCGCTGAAACCCGGGGAGCCGATCCCCGACAAGGTGAAAATCCCGTCGAAGCACCTGGGCGTGAAGGTGGCGGTCTGCCAGGCGATCTCCTTCGCCCGCCGGTACGGCTGGACGATGGCGTTTTCCGGAGCCGACATCTCCTGCCCGATCGCCAAGGCGGTCTTCGGCTTCGAGCCGCGGAACGAATATTACGAGTCCGGCTCGCTGGCCGACGGTATGTACGCGTCGTGCAAGGAGGCGGGAGCCCGGTTCGAGGGCGCCCTCGCCAAGTACGACCTCGGGGAGTACGCGTACGTCGTCGCCGGGCCGCTGGGGCGCGTCAACTTCGTCCCCGACACGGTGCTGGTCTACGGCAACTCGGCGCAGGTCCTCCGCCTGCTGAACGGCGCCCTCTTCAAGCGGGGCGGCAGCATCGTCTCCGACTTCTCCGGCCGGGGCGACTGCGCCGACATCGTCATCAAGGGGAAGAAGAGCGCGGAACCGCAGGTCATCCTGCCGTGCTACGGCGACCGGATCTTCGGGATGACCGCCGACGACGAGATGGCGTTCACCTTCCCGTTCGAGCGGGGCGACGAGATCGTCGAGGGTCTCGAGAAGACCCACGCGGGCGGCGTCCGGTACCCCGTCCCCATCTACCTGCGTTTCCAGGCCGAGTTCCCGAAGTCGTACCAGGAGCTCGAAAAGATCTGGGCGGAATCAAAAAATCCGTAACGGAAAGGTACGCAGGGGGCGGCAGAGCGGACGCAGGAGGGGGGCGGAGTGAGGTAAAGCGCAGCCGTGCAGGTTCATCGCACGGCGAGCCACGAACGGAGCCCCCGCTCCGAGGCCGCGCCGCCGGTGAATATGAATCGTTTCATACCGGAGGAGGTATTTTGTACACCCTGACGCCCGCGGAGGAGATCCGCGACCGCGTCACGAAACTTCAGGGACGGCTGAAAGCGGCGGCCCTGGACGCGGCCTTCATCGTCCAGAACGCCGACCTCTTCTACTTCGCCGGCTCGATCCAGCAGGGGATCCTCGTGGTGCCGGCGGAGGCGGACCCGGTCTACTTCGTCCGCCGGGTGCACGAGCGCGCGGTGGAGGAGTCGCCGCTCCCCGAGATCCGCAAGATCGCAAGCCCGAAGGAGGTCACCGCCCACTTCGCCGCCAAAGGCGTATCGTTCGCGAAGGTCGGGTTCGAGCTCGACGTCCTCCCGGTCGGGACCTTCCTCCGATTCCAGCAGCTGTTCCCCGGTGCGAAGGCCGAGGATGTCTCCGGCATCCTCCGTGAAATCCGCGCCGTGAAATCCCCCCACGAGGCGGCGATCCTCCGCGACTGCGGCTCCAGACTGGCCGGCATCCTGTCGGGCGCCCGGGACAGGATCCGCCCTGGGGTGACCGAGATGGCGCTGCAGGGGGCGCTGCAGGGGGAGGCGATCGGCGGCGGGCACACGACCATCACACGGATGCGCGCCTTCAACCAGGATACGGGACTGGGGTGCGTGATCTCCGGGCCGGACGCGGCGGTCCCCTCGTACGCCGACTTCCCGACCGCGGGGAAGGGGCTCTCCCCATACTCCCCCGCCGGGCAGGGGTACCGGGCGTTCCGTTCGAGCGAACCGATCCTCGTGGACATCATGTGGGCCCAGAACGGGTATCTCGTGGACATGGCCCGGACCTACAGCATCGGGAAGATGGCCCCGAAGATGGAGGACGCGTACGCGAAGTCGGTCGCCGTCCTGCGCGCCATCGAGGCGAAGATCCGCCCGGGCGCCGCCGCCGGGGAGCTCTACGAAGCCGGTCTATCCGTTGCCGCCTCCTCCCCGTACGCCGAGAACTTCATGGGGGCGCCGGGGTATAATACGAAGTTCATCGGGCACGGCGTGGGGATCGAAGTGGACGAGATCCCCTTCATCGCGAAGGGGGCGCCCACCGTGCTCGAACCCGGCATGGTCTTCGCCCTCGAGCCGAAATTCGTTTTTCCGGGCGAGGGGGCCGTGGGGCTGGAGAACTGCTACCTCGTGACCGGATCCGGGTTCGATACGCTCACCCCGCTTTCGGAAGACGTCATCCGGTGCGGCGGGTGAAGGGGAGGCGGAATTGAAAAGAGTGTTGAACCGGGAGGACGCACTCCTGATCGTGGTCGACATCCAGGAGCGGCTGGTCCCCGCCATCGACAAGGAGTTGTACGCCCGGTCACTGAAGAATTTCAAGATCGCGATCGAGGCGGCCGGCACCCTGGGGCTGCCGATCCTCCTCACCGAACAGTACCCCAAGGGGTTGGGCCGCACGGTTCCCGAGGTGCTGCAGGCGCTCGAAGGGCGGGATTACCTGCGGGTCGAGAAGATGACGTTCAGCTGCGCCCGGGACGAGGGGTTCCTCGCCGCCGTCGCCAAAACCGGCCGCAGGCAGGTCGCGATCGTGGGTATGGAAACGCACGTCTGCGTCTACCAGACCTCGGTGGACCTCGTGAACGCCGGGTACGAGGTGTTCGTTCTGGACGACGCCGTCTCCTCCCGGTTCCCGCACAATTACCAAAGCGGAATCGCCGCCCTGCGCGACGCCGGGGCGGTCGTGATCAGCACCGAGACCGCCGTCTTCCAGCTCATGAAGGTTGCCGGCACGCCCGAGTTCAAGAAGATCTCCTCCCTCCTCCGATGATGGGTATCGCAAGGGCCCTGCGGGTCGCCGCCGCAATTCTCGCCGGGATGGCGGCGTTCGCCCCGCCGGTGGGCGCAGCGAGGCAATCCGTGGCGCTGTTCCCCCCGGACGTGATCCCCGCGTCGGACAACGCGCTGTTCCCGGCCGTCGGCATCCTGGACCAGGCGATCCAGGAGAAGCTCGCGGACCGGTTCGACATCCGCACGTCGGGCGCTCCTTCCGCGCCATTCGACGAATCCGTGCGCCGCCGGAAGGCCCGCTCCCTCGGCGCCTCGCACGCGGTGACGGGTTCCTTGTCCCGGATCGGGAAGACGGTCACATTGGACATCACCCTGGCCCCCGTGGAGGAGCCGGGGAAGGGGAGGACCGTCGTCGTCTCGGGTACGCTCGACAACACGTCGCCCCTTTCCCCGCAATACGCTCCGCTGTTCCGGCGCCTGGGGGCGGAGGCCGCGCTCAAGATCAAGTATCTCTTCTTCGGCGACGAGCGCGTGGGGGAGGGCCCGACGGCCAAACGGGTTCCGAAGATCGCGGGATCCGTTTCACGCGGCGCTCCCGTCCCCGGCGATATCGCGTCGGTCGCCATCTCCGACACCGACCGCGACGGGAGGATGGAACTGGTCGCCGCGTATCCCGACCAGATCGCGGTGTATGCCATCGAGGGGGACGAACTCCGGGAGGAAGCGAAGATCCCCGGGGCGGGCCCCGGTCTCTTCCATGTGGAGGCGGCGGACGTCGACCGGAACGGCGTCGCCGAGATCGTGGCCACCCGATATTCGAACGGGAAGGCGTCCTCCGACGTATGGCGGTACGACGGGAAAGAGTACAAAAAGACATCGTCCGACCTGCCGTATTTCCTTCGGGTCGCCGACCTCGGCACCGAGGGGATCGTGCTCCTGGCGCAGTCGGCCGACTCCGCGAAGGTGTACGGCGGTCCGGTCTTCCGCCTCGCGGTCGACCGCAACGGCGTGGTCAAGACGGAGGAAAAGGGACCGTCCCTGCCGCTTCCGGACGGCGTGTTCCTGTACGCCTTCACGCCGCTCCGGTTCGGGAAGAAGGAGGTCCGGTACGCTGTCCTGACCGCGCGCGACCGCATCGTGTACCTGGACTCCGCGGGGAAGGAGCTTGGAGAAGGACTCGACGCGGTGACCGTCGCCGAGGTCGTCCTGGACGGCAAGAACCGGAAGGTCCAGGCCCCCGGCCACATGGCGGCAGTGGACCTGAACGCCGACGGGACCGAGGAGCTGGTGATCCTGAACGACGTCCCGGCCGCCGGCACCTTTTTCGAGAACCTCCGCGTCCACACCCACGCCGAGCTGCTCTGCTTCGCGCAGGCGGGCGACGTCCTTCAGCTTGCCTGGCGCTCCCCGCAATGGGAGGCGTCGGTGAACGACCTGGCCGTCGATCGGTCGAAAAAGGACGCCCCCCGCTTCGGCGTCGCCTCCCGCGACCGCGGCAAGGTCATCGGCGGCACCGCCCGCTGGCAGATCCTGTGGGTGAAGTGACGGTTCGGGGAGGGGAGGAGCGGAGGGTTTGACAACGGTCCGTCTTGCCTTATAATTAAAAATTCCTCAGAGCGTGGCGGTGTAGCTCAGACGGTTAGAGCATGCGGCTCATATCCGCAGTGTCCGGGGTTCAATTCCCTGCACCGCCACCAACCTTCTCTCTATAGTGGCGGTGCAGGGAATTGAACGGGTTTGGGGCGCC
>JACRNP010000116.1 GCA_016234845.1 Deltaproteobacteria bacterium
ATCCCACGCGACCAGCTTGGCGATCATCGGGTCGTAGTGGATGGCGACCTCGTCCCCCTGCCGCACGCCGGTATCGATCCGGACGTTGGCGGTCCCGGCCGGAGGGCGAAGGTGCGCGAGTCGACCGGTCGAGGGGAGGAAATCGCGCGACGGGTCCTCCGCGTAGATCCGGGCCTCGATGGCGTGCCCCCCGACGGCGAGCTCCTTCTGCGACCGCGGGAGCGGCTCGCCGGACGCCACGCGGAGCTGCCACTCGACCAGGTCCTGCCCCGTGATCATCTCCGTCACCGGGTGCTCCACCTGCAGGCGGGTGTTCATCTCCATGAAGTAGAACGCCCCGTCCTCGTCGAGGAGGAATTCGACCGTGCCGGCCCCCACGTACCCGATCGCGCGCGCCGCGGACACCGCCGCCGCGCCCATCTTCACCCGCAGCCCGGGCTTCACCCCCGGCGCCGGCGCCTCCTCGATCACCTTCTGGTGGCGGCGCTGGATGGAGCAGTCGCGCTCGAAGAGGTACACCGCGTTCCCCTTCGCGTCGGCGAACACCTGGATCTCCACGTGGCGCGGGCGGGTCAGGTACTTCTCGAGGAGCACGCGGTCGTCGCCGAACGAGGCCCGCGACTCGCGCATCGCGGCCACGACGGCCTCTTCGAAATCCGCCGCGCGGGAAACGACGCGCATCCCCTTCCCCCCGCCCCCGGCGCTCGCCTTGATCAGAACGGGGTATCCGATCCGGTCCGCCTCGCGCCGAAGAAGGTTCGGGTCCTGGTCCTCCCCGTGGTAGCCGGGGACCAGCGGGACGCCGGCCCGGTCCATGATTTCCTTCGCCGCGCTCTTGGAGCCCATCGCCCGGATCGCCGCGGCGGGAGGCCCGATGAAGACGATTCCCGCGCCCTCGCACGCCTCGGCGAACGCCGCGTTCTCCGACAGGAAGCCGTACCCGGGGTGGATGGCCCGCGCGCCGCTGCGGGCCGCCGCTTCGAGGATGGCGTCTATCCGCAGGTAGCTCTCGCGCGCCGGAGCGGGACCGATCCGGTGGGCCTCGTCGGCCATCGCCACGTGCAGGGAGGCGACGTCCGCGTCCGAGTAGACGGCCACCGTGCGGATCCCGAGGCGCTTCGCGGTCCGGATGACGCGGCAGGCGATCTCGCCGCGGTTGGCGATCAGGATCCGGTCGAACATCGTCCTCGCCCCCCCTACATCCGGAACACGCCGAAGTCGGTCTTCTCTACCGGCGCGTTCAGGGTCGCGGAGATCCCGAGGGCCAGCACGGTGCGGGTCTCGGCGGGGTCGATGATCCCGTCGTCCCACAGGCGGGCGCTCGCGTAATACGGGTGCCCCTGCGTTTCGTACTGCTCGAGGATCGGTTTCCGGAACGCGGCCTCCTGCGCGGCGCTCCACTTCTGCCCCCGCGCCTCCATCCCGTCCCGCCGCACCTGCGCCAGGACGCTCGCCGCCTGCTCCCCGCCCATCACGGAGATCCGGGCGTTGGGCCACATCCAGAGGAACCGGGGGCTGTACGCGCGGCCGCACATGCCGTAGTTCCCGGCCCCGTAGCTCCCGCCGATGATGAGGGTGAACTTGGGCACCCTGGCGCACGCCACGGCGGTGACCATTTTCGCGCCGTCCTTGGCGATCCCGCCCGCCTCGTATTTGCTCCCGACCATGAAGCCGGTGATGTTCTGCAGGAAGACGAGGGGGATGCCGCGCTGGCTGCACAGCTGGATGAAGTGGGCCCCTTTCAGTGCCGACTCGGAGAAGAGGATCCCGTTGTTGGCCACGATCCCTACCGGGTATCCCCAGATCCGGGCGAAGCCGCACACCAGCGTCGTGCCGTATAGGTGCTTGAACTCGTCGAGTTCGGAGCCGTCCACCACCCGGGCGATGACCTCCCGCACGTCGTACGGCGTCCGGGTCCCGGTGGGGATGACGCCGTACAGCTCCGCCCTGTCGTACGCGGGCTCCACCGGCTCCCGCAGGGTGATCCCGATCCGCTTCACCCGGTTCAGGTTCGCCACCGCCCGGCGGGCGAGCGAAAGCGCGTGGCCGTCGTTCGCGGCGTAATGGTCGGTGACCCCGGAGGTCCGGCAATGGACGTCGGCGCCGCCCAGATCCTCGGCGGTCACCACATCGCCGGTCGCCGCCTTCACCAGCGGCGGGCCGCCGAGAAAGATGGTCCCCTG
>JACRNP010000117.1 GCA_016234845.1 Deltaproteobacteria bacterium
TTGTCCCCCCGGATGTGACCCGGAGGGACGGAAGAAGGGGCGGTGATCACCACGCCGTTGCGGCCCAGGTCGTATTTCGCGAACGTGAGGATCTCCGGGATCATCTCCACCGGGGAGTACGGTTCCATCGACGGTTCGTGCGGCCGCACGTAATTGGAAAAGTTCCGGATGATCGCCGCGGTCCTCTCCCCCGCGGAGAGGATCTTCCCCGCCCCGTCGGCCACCTTCCGTTCGTTGGACGAAGTCATCCGGATGAGCTCGGAGAACCCGAGGACGACGCTCAGGTGATTGTCCACCTCGTGGGCGACGCCCATCACCATCCGTCCGAACAGGGCCAGGCGGTACATCTCGACGGTTTTCCGGTCCATGGCGTCCCCTCGTCGTCCTTTCAGATCTGCTTTCCGAGGACGCCGCCGCGCCCTCTCCGCTTCGACTCGTACATCAGCCGGTCGGCGATGTTCAGGATCTGGCTCCGCTGCGGGGAATCCGGGCGGCAGGCGACGTACCCGATGCTTGCGGTGAAGGAGATCACCTGGTCCCGGTCGGCGTCCAGCCGGACGCCGGAGATCCCCTCCGCGATCCGGCCGGCGATGACCGCCGCCGCGGCCATGTCGGTTTCCGGAAGGATGACGGCGAACTCGTCCCCGCCGTACCGCGCGGCGATGTCGGTCTTCCGGAGGTGAGCGCCCAACGCGCCCGCGACCAGAACGAGGACGCGATCCCCGGTGGTGTGGCCGTACGAGTCGTTGATCTCCTTGAATCCGTCCAGGTCGAGCATGAGCACCGACATCGTCCGCCCGTAGCGGATCGCCCGCTCCAACTCGATCGCGAGACGCTCGTGGAACGAACCGTGGTTGTACAGCAGCGTCAGCGAGTCCTTCTCGGCGAGCGACCGGACGAAACCGAACAGTTCCGCGTTCTCGATCGCGATGGCGAGATACGTGGCCAGCACCCGCATCGTGGGGAGCAACTCCGGCTCGAACGCGTGCGGCTCGGGGTGGTTCAGCATCAGAACCCCGATGCTCTTCCCCTTCGATACGAGAGGGACGCAGAGGAACGACTGGACGTCCTTCCGGCGACCGCCGAAGTGCTGAAACTCCGGATGGCTCTTCACGTCGGGGATCCACGCCGGCTCGCCGGTGAGGAACACCTTTCCGGCGATTCCCTCCCCCGGGGCGAGGGTGAACGGCGGGGTCCCGGTCGCCTCGCCGCCGGAGGACGCCTTGGCCACCAGCCGCTTCGTCTCGCGGGAGTACAGCATGACGCAGAAGTCGTTCAGCCCCAGCTTCCGCATCACGCATTCCGGGATGATCCGGTACAGCTCTTCGGGATCGAGGGTTCCGGTGATGACGGTGGAAATCTCCGCGATGGTCCGGAGGTACTGGACGTTCGACTCCAGGTTCCCGCGGGCCTCCTCGAGAGCCCGTCGGAGGCGCTCCACCTGGTCGAGCCTCTCCTCGCGGTCCCGGACCGCCTCCCGCAACGTGGCGACCGACCGTTCGAGCCTTTCGGAGACCGCGGCCGCCAGCGGAGCCAGCGGCCCGGAGACATCCGGCAGCGTTTTTCCGTTACCGGTCCCGATCGCGTCCCGGAGTCTCTCGACCGGACGGACCACCGAACGCTCGAGGACGAAGAAGCTCGCGACCGCGAGGACCGCCTCGCCCACCGCCGCGCCCGCGACGAGGACGGCCATTTCCGCGGACACGCGGCTGGCGAAGGCGGCGACCGCCAGGGTGACGAGGAACAGGGCCACCCAGGAGATGACGAACGACTTCCGCCACCCTGGACTGGAAAGATTCGAAGCGCTCGACGGTTGTCTTCCCGACGGCATGATGGGAAGGTATCACGAATTCCTCTTACCGGAAACGGTTGAAACCGTATAAAATACCCGATTATTCCATGTCTTTGAGGTGAACCATGACGAACGGCGCCACTACGGGATTCTCCGGCGGAGCCGCCGGATGGGATGGAGTGGACCGCAGAAAGTCGGCGGTACCGCCCCCTCCTCCCCCCGACCCCTTCATCCCCTCCCCGTCGGACTGGCAGTCCCGCGGGATCGCCTTCCTGATCGACATCTTCCTCTACTGCCTCCTTCATTTCGGAGGCCCCGCGCTCGGATTCGGAATCCTCGGCGGGTTTCTCGCGGTCATCTACATCACGTTCCGCGACGGGCTGTTCGGGGGACAAAGCATCGGGAAGAAGATCCTGGGGCTCCGGGTCGTACACGTGGACGGAAGGCCGATCTCCTATATCGACTCCTCTTTCCGGAACGTCGTGTTCATCATCTACATGCTGATCCCGCTCGCCGTTGTGATCGAAGCGATCGCAGCCTGGAAGCACCCCGAACGGCGTCGCCTCGGCGACCGGATCGCCAGGACGTGCGTGGTACAGAAGGAGACCGTGCCGGTCCTCGCGTAGCGCTTACTTCCATTCGGCGGGGTCAGAACACCGCGCCGATGGTGAAGTGCCACTCCGACGGGGTCTCACCCGGCCGCCGGTCCAGTTTCCATCCGTAGTCGAGGCTGATGGGCCCCACCGGCGTGAGATACCGCAGGCCCGCGCCGGCGCTCTCCCGAAGGTCGAACCCGGAGAGCGGCGCCCCGTGGATCCACACGCTTCCGGCGTCCACGAACAGCGCGCCGAGGAATCCGTACCGGATGGGGACCCGCAGCTCCGTGTTGATGTTCAGCATGTAGTCGCCGCCGGTGGGCGTACCGTCCGCCGCTTTCGGCCCCAGGGACTCTTCCCGGAACCCGCGTACCGTCGTCCGCCCGCCGAGGAAGAACCGTTTCTGGATCGGGACCTCCTCCGTCGATCCGTACGACCGGATCGCCCCGGCGCGTCCCGAAAGCACGAAGGTGTTTTTCCGGAATACCGGGAAGTAGAACGCCGTCTGTCCGCTCAGCTTGTAGTAGTCCACCTCGGAGCCGAGCGGAAGGGAGGCAAGCTCCGCCAGGCCGGAGAGAAACACCCCTTTCCTCGGATTGAACGGGTCGTCCCGGAAATCGAGGGCGACCAGCCCCCGGACCGCGGCGATGGTCGCCTGTCCCTGGTCCTCCGGGGAGAGGACCGCTCCCGGGGCGACGTCGAACACCTGGTCCCTGGACAGTTCGTACTGGAGCGACACGGACGACCGCTCGAAGAACTTCTGGTTGATGCTCGCGACGAGACTGGCTTTCCTCAGGGAGAAGCTGCGACGTTCGGCCTTCTGGTAGGACCCCGTGAGCCCGCCCTCCCACTTCCACCGGTTGCCGAGGATGTACGGCTCCCGGAAGTCGCCGATGAACTTCTGCTCCTTCTGGCTCACCATCGCCTGCCCGGTCAGGCTCCGCCCCAGGCCGTCCAGGTTCTTCTCCTTGGCCCCGAGAAGCCCCCGAACGCCGGTGTCGGTCCCGAACCCCCCTCCGAACTCCACTTCGAAGAACATCGCCTCCTCGACCTCCACCACGAGGTCGAGGATCCCGTCGTCCGGACGCTTCACGCGCTGCAGCCGGACGCTCTTGAACAGGCCCGTCCCGTACACCGACTGCTGGAACGAAAGGAGCGCCTTCTCGCCGGCCGCCCCGCCCGGCAGGATCGGATTTTCCCGGAGGACCACCGTCGCCTTCGTCAGCGCCGTGCCGCGCACCAGGACGTTCCCGAGACGGTACCGGGGCCCTTCCCGGATCTCGAACCGCATCACCGTCCCGTCCCCGTCGGGATCGAAGAGGAGTTTCGCCTCGACGACCGCGTCCAGGTAGCCGTCGTTCCGGTAGTGGACCGCCACGGCCTCCTGGTCCGCGTCCATCGACGCGTAGTCGACGAACGCGCCTTCCCGGTTCCGGATCAACCGAAGAAGCTCCGATCGAAGGAAATGGTCGTTTCCCTGGAAGACGATCTCCCGGAGCCGGTATCGCGACCCCTCGTCGATCCGGACCGTTTTCGTCACGCCTCCCCGGTCGTCGACCTTGTCGTCGACGCCGAGGATCCTCATCCTGGCGTATCCGTTCTTCTGGTACAGGCCGGTCAGGGCGTTCAGGTCGTCGTTCCACGCATCGTCGGAGAATTTCCCGGACCCGGTGACCCGGTGGAAGAACCCGCGCTCGCGCGTCGCCATCTGCCGGAGCAGATCCTTCGTGCCCAACCCGCGGTTCCCCTCGAACCGGATCTCCTTGATGTACCCTCTTCTCCCCTCGTTCACGGTGACGGTCAGCGGAACGCGTCCTTCGGCCTCCACCCCGGAAGATACCGAGACGTCGGCCCGGAGATACCCCCGCTCCCGGTAGAACGCGAGGACCCGCTCCCGGAGGTCGTGGACGAGCGCTCCCTCCGAGACCTCTTCTTCGCCTTCCAGCCCGGACGCGGCGGCGACCTTTCCCGCGTCGAACTCCTTCAGGCCGATCCATCGGAGTTCGTAGCGGGGGCCTTCCTCGACCTGCGCCCGCGGACAGAACGGCTCGTCGCCCTCGTCGCACCGGGGGGCGAGTTCCGTCACATGCACCGTCAGGAATCCCGATTTCCGGTATTCCCGCCGCAGCCGGACGATTCCGCTCTCCCACCGCTCGAAGTCGTGCGGCTTCCCGCGCTCCACTCCCACGATCCGGTCCAACCGCTCCGCGGTGAAGAAGGCGGCCCCCGGAAAAGCGGCGGAGCGGACCGCGGCAGGGGGTCCTTCGAGGATGTCGATCCGCACCTTTCCCGATCCGTTCGCCACGCTGCACGTGGCGGCGAGCGAAACCTTCGCGCCGGGGAACCCCTTGCCGGCGAGGAACGCCCGGATCGCCTCCTCCGCCTCCGTCAGCTCCTTTTCCCCGGCCGCAACCCCCCGCCGGAGCCGGGAAGCCGCGAGGATCCTGGCGGCCGGGACGCGCTTCGCGCCGGCGACCTCGATGTCCGAAACGAGAGGGAGGGGACGGAGATGGAAGAGAAGGTGCGCCTTGCCGCCCTCCTCGCGAACGTAGGCGGACACTTCGCGGAAGACGGATTTGGCGTAGAGCCCCCGGATGGAGGTCCGCACCGCGTTCTCTCCGAGCCGGTCTCCCGCCCGGATCGCCACGAGGCCGGAAAGCTCCTCGTAGGATATGAGGTACGGAGACGCCACGCGGAAGGAGACCGACGCCACCAACGGTTCACCCGGAGAGACGACGTTGTCGGACGCCGGGGAGTCCCCCCGACCGGACAGGAGAAGCGCAGCGGCGAGGAGGAGCGGGAGGAGCCTACTCCTTTCCACGCAGGAAATCCTTCCAGTCGCGATAACGGTACCGGAACTTGAGGTCCGCCCCCAGGTCCCCTTCCTTCGTGGTGGTCGCGCTCTCCCACGCCCCCTGGAGGTAGACGTTCTCGCGGAGCTTGACCTCGGCGGTGGCGGAGCTCTCGGCGGTCGTGCCGACGCTCGTGGAAACCGCGACCGTGGCGCGTTCGCCGAACGACTTCCCGACGATGAACCGCGGCTCGATGGTCTTGGTGGTGGAGGAGAATCCGGGCTCGATCGCGAAACGGTCCAGCCCCACCGCCCCGCGGATCCCCTCTTCTACCCCGCCCTTGTACGGTCCCAGGGCGAGAGAGGCGGCGGCCGCGGACCCGACCGTGCCTTCCTGTCCCGCGAGGGCCTGGGTGGTCACGCCGAGCGATAGAAGGGCGACGATGTCGTTCTTCCCCAGCGGCGGATCGGAGAACATGTCCACCTCGTACTTCTCGAGGGTTCCGGTCACCGTCACGGTCACGTTGACGTTCCCCTTCCGGGTCTCCGCCCGGCCGTCGATCCTCGGATTGTTGTTCCGGGGATCCTGGAAATCGACCATCGCCCGCTTCAGCTCGTACCTGTTTCCCCGGAACTCGACGACTCCCTCGGTCACGTCGAAGGAGCCGAGGATGATCACCCGGCTGCTGTCGCCCACGACCTTGAACTCGCCCTTCGCCTGCGCGTCCGCCAGGTTGTTCTTGATCCGGATCGTGCCGTCCGCGATGGCGTTGATGTCGAGCCGGACGCGGAACGCCGACTTCTCCCGCCGCGCGGTGACGTCCGAAAGCCGCTTGCCGAAATCCACGAGCGCCTTCTCGGGCCGGAGGGTCTTCGTGTATTTCGCGGACTGGACCTCGACGTCCCCGGTCACCATGAGGTCGTCCACGGGGCCGAACAGTTCCGCGTGACCCTGGATCACCGGCCGGAACTCGTCCGGGTAAGGATACCTCAGGTCCATGAAGTCGACCGAGAAGTACATCCGCTGTCCGGCGTCCATCCGGAGGGGCACTTCCCCCCAGCCGTCGATGTAGCCGCCCCCGCTCCGCCCCTCGAAACGCTCGAACACGACCTTTTCCCGGCTGATGACGGCGTCCGCGCGCAGCCCTTCGAACTGCTGCGCGTACCCCAGGAACGAAAGGGTCCCCCCCTCGAGATGCCCCGTTCCCACGATCGCCGGATCGGAACGGTTTCCCGTCACGCGCGCCTCGACGGTCACCGCCCCGTCCAGGCGGTCGAAGACGTCCGGGACGGCGAGGCGGATGATTCCCGCGGGCAGCTTCCCCTCCAAGCGGAGGTCCAGGTCGCCTTTCCAGGAAACCTTTCCCGAGATCCGTACCGGGCTGCCGGCCGCCTGGAGCGTCCCTCCCGTCCAACGCACGCCTTCGGGATCCAGCCTCGCGGAGAGGTCCTTCCCCGAAAGGTCGAACCCGCCTTCCCGGTACGCCAGCGATTCCACCCGGACGATTCCCGTGGTCCTGTCGACGGCTCGAAGGGCCCCCTGGATCTCCGCGCGCCCCCGCAGCAGGAAGCGGCGTTTTTCGTCCCTTGGCGCGTCCGATGCCTCGCCGATGGAGAACGGTCCTTCGAGGCGGAACCCGAACGGCTCCCGGAGGGCCACCGTCCAGCCCAGCCGGGTATCGGGATTCCTGGTGACGAGCTCCCCGGCGATCGCGTCCCCCTGTCTCCTTCCCGACACCTCGCCCTCCAGGAACCGGACCTCTCCGAAGGAAGGCTCCCGGGCGCGGACGGACACGCTCAGGGCGGGAAACGACTCCGGCGTCGGCGGCCTTCCGGTCCGGAAATCCTCCAGCCGGAGCACGCCCGAAGCGTCGAAGGACCAGGTCCCGCCCGACGGAATATCCGAACGGCCCGCGGCCGCGAGGAGAAAAGAGGTAGGCACCCCCGGAGCGGAGAGTGAAAATTTCGCGGGCCAGCCGCCCCCTCTCTGGAAATCGGCCGAAAGTTCGACCCGCGGGGAGTCCACCCGGACAGAGACCGTGCCGGCGGCCGTGCCCAGGCTCCCCGCCGCCCGCACTCCCGTGAAATGGGCCTCCCCGGCGGACAATTCCTTCGAATCCGCCGAGAAGCCCGCAACTTCCCAGCCCGAGGGGCCTTCCGTCGCGCGGAATCTCGCGGCGACCAGTCCGCGGACCCTCTTCAGGTCATCCCGCTTCGCCAGCGCGACGACCTGCGCGATTTCCACAGCGGCCAGATCCCCGGACAGTTCCGCCCCACGCCCGTTTCCCCCGGAGGCCGAAACCCGCGCCGAACCTCCCCCGAAACTCCCCTCCGCGCGGGCGGTCCAGAGTCCGGCGCGAACGTCCCCTTCTGCCGTAACCCCCCGAAGCGCAATCCGCCGGACGGAGACCTTCGCCGACCGGAACGATCCGGACGCGGTTACGTCCGCGGCCGATACCGAGACGTGCGCGTCGGCATCTCCGCTCCCCTCCACCTCTTCGAAGTATTTCCTGAAGGGTGCGGGATCCTTTCCCAGCGACGAGGCGACGGCGGCCACCCATCGGCCGCTGTCGGCAAGGTCGATCTCCCGCAGGGAAACCGAGAAATCCGCCCTCGCCTTCGAACGTTCCGGCAGAGCGGTGACCGTCCCCACCGCGGTGACCTTCATCGAAGGGAGCGGGACGTCCGCGACGAAGTGAAGCGTATCGGCCGGCACGCCCTCGGCCTTGACCGTCAACGGCATCGGGGGGAGCGAGCGGACGGCGACGGATGCGGCCGTGAGGGAAAACTTCGCGCGAGGGCGGTTCATCGGTCCGGATAATTCCCATTCCACGGCCGCCTTGTCCCAGGAGAGGGGGTACGCCCACCCGTACTCCGCCGTCTTCCCGGCCGGTGCGACCCCGGATCCCCGGAGGTCCACGCTGCGCCGCGCAAGGGAAAGATCCCCCTCGCCGCGGATTTCGGCGCGCCCCGCCGAAAGACGGAACGAATCCAGCCGGACGTCCTCCCCGTTCGCGACGCCGCCCGCGACGTCGAGCGAAAGGGGAATACGGATTACCGTCCCGGCGCGACCTCCGGACGCAGGCACTACGACGCCTTCGGGAAGGGAGACGGTCGCGTCTCCCTTCCAACGACCGGGGGTCCCGGAGACGGTCGCGACGAGGTCGGCCGTACCCGAAAGCCGCACGGGGGAACCGGCGTCGTCCCACGGGACGGCGGCGAGGGAGAAGCGTCGCAGGGACGCCTTACCTTCCGACCGGCCGGAATCGATCGCGTAACGGCCCGACGCCTCGAGCGCGCCGCCCCACACCTTTCCCCGCGCCCGGTCGAGCCGCACGATCCGCCCCGCCAACGACAGCTCCGCCTCCCCCTCCGTCGTAGCAGCCCCCTTCACGTTCCCCTCCCGCAGGGTGACTTTCGCCGTCCCGACGGGATCGTCCGGACGACCGGCCACGGAGGCGGAGAATTCCAGCTTCCCTTGGCGGACCACGTCCTTCACGTAGGCGGAGCCGGGCGCCCCCGAAGCGATCCATCGCGCGAGATCCGCTTCCCCCGACGCCTTTGCGTCCAACGTCCGCATCTTCGTATCGAGGGTTCCCGATATGCGCACCGAAGCGGACTCGCCCCATGCCCTCGCGCGGCGGACCTTGAGGACGCGGTCCTTGTACACCAGGTCCGCGTCCAGCGAAGGGTACGGCCAGACGGCCGCCCGCTCCCCCGGAATGCCGACCGACCCGGCGACCTTCGCGAGCGAAAGGGTCATGCGTTTTCCGAGAAACCGCGTTTCGCGGACCCGGAGTTCGCGGACATCCGCGGTAAGCCCGCGGATGGGACCGAGCGGCCCCAGGGCAAGAACACCGTCGACGAGCAGGATCTCCGGAAGCGTCCCCCGCGGTTCTCCCCCCGGGGACGAAAGCCTTTCGTAGAGCGCCCGGTTCCGTTCCCCCGCCTCGACGCGGAAGTTCCTGGCCCGGACCCTCGATACGGGAGTTTCGCCGGACAGGATCCGCAAGGGGGAGATGGAGACGTCGACGGCGCCGGCGTTCGCGATCGGAAGGCCGGCGAGCGCGTCGCGAACCGCGACGTTGTCGATCGTCACGAGGAGGCGCAGCAGGTGGATCCGGATCTCGCCGTACCGGACGTCGAGCCCGTATCGTCCGGCCATCGCGACCAGTTCCCGTTCTGCGTTCCGCAGTTTTTCGGGAATCCCGACCGAAATCCGCCACCCGAGGAACACCGCCAGGGCGGCGAGGAGGAACCCCCCGGCCCAACGAACCCATCGCCTCGACATGGTTCAATTATAAAGGAGGAAGGTGGAGCGGGCGACCGGATTCGAACCGGCGACGTTCAGCTTGGGAAGCTGACATTCTACCCCTGAATTACGCCCGCGCGCCCTGATATTCTTACCACATCACGAAAAGATTTTGCAACGGGTTCCGAACCCGTCTTTCAGGAACGGTAGCCTTCCGTCCGCGCCCGCACGTCCCGGTAGTCCGGCGCTTCCTCGAACAGCGCGAGAAGGATCTCCCGCGCGCTCCCCTCGTTCCCCGAGCGAAGCAGGAGAACCGCCTTGTGGTACCGGAGGTCCCGCCGCTCCTCGGCGGTAGGGGAACCGCTCGCGAGCACCTCGTCGAGGATCGCGACCGCCGCGTCCGGGTCCCCCTGGTCGGACAAGGTGTCCGCCAGGAGCGACGACGCCCCGATCGCCAGCTCCGGCTTCCGCATCGCGAGGCGGAATTCCTTCACCGCCTCCTCGAGCAGCCCCATCTCCTTGTAGGCGATGCCGAGATTGTATCTGGCGTCGAGGTCCGTGTCGCCGATCTCCTCGTGGACCTTCGCCTGGAGGCGCCCCAGCGCGCTCCGGACGATGTCCTCCTCTTGCTCGTACTCGCCTTCGTCCGGGGACGACGGTTCCGCGATCCCCGGGGCGGAGCCCGGGTCGGAGAGGATGGGTGCGGGAGGCGGCGGGGGCGGGGCCGACTCGGGCGGGGGGGACTCCTCCGGCGCGGACATCTTCTGCAGCACCTCGGAAAACGAGAACGTTCCGGATCCGGCGACGTCCCATCCGCGGCGAATCGCCTCGACGGCTTCCCGCGCCTGCGCCGCGCGTTCCGGGCTCCCCAGCGCCTCCTCGAAATCGATGAGATGGTCCAGCAGCGGCAACCCTTCCTCCGGCGCCCCGACGGCGAGCCAGAGGAACCCGCAGATTTCGAGGACCGCCGGTTCCTTGTCGGCCAGGGAGGCGAGCGCTCTCACCCGCTCCGAGAACTCGGCGATCATCCCGGACGAAACCGCCGCCTTCACCGCCCGCTGCAGCTCGTTCCCGGACTCGATGAGTTTCCTCTGCCCCCGGTAGACGTCCGCGATGTACAGGCGCGGAAGGGGGTTCTTCGGAAGGAATTCCGCCGTCTGCCGGAAGAAATCGATCTTCTGTTCGTCGCTGGTGAACCGGCCCGGCTCCGCGGCGACCTTCCGCAGCTCCATCTGCGCGTCCGCCGTGAGGCCCTCCGCCGCCAGCAGGCGGATAAGCCACTTCTGGAAGTCGTTGCTTCCGGGGTCGTGCTTGAGCATCTGCCGCAGGACCGCGATCGCCTTGCTCGCGAACCCGTCCTTCTCGTAGAGAACGGCCGAGCGTGCGAGCTGGTCGAGCCCCTCGACCACCTCGCCGACCCGCATGAGGAAGATCCCCAGCTTCTGGCGCGCCTGCGGGTCGTTGGGGGCGGACTGGACCTTTCGGGAAAGGGAACTACGGTCATCCTGTTCCTGGGAGGAAAAGAACTTCTTGAAGGAATCGAGGAAGCTCACCGCAGTTTCTCGATGAAGTTCGTCGAAAGCCGCGCCTCGACGAAGTCCGAATTCACCATGATCTTCTTGTGGAACCCGACCGTCGTGCGTACCCCCTCGATCCGCACTTCCTCGAGCGCGCGACGCATCCGGAGAATCGCCTCGGCGCGGTCGTCCCCGTGGACGATCAGCTTGCCGAGCAGGGAGTCGTACGTCGACGGCACGACGTATCCCGGGTAGATCGCCGAATCGATCCGGACGCCGAACCCTCCCGGGAAGATGCACGAATGGATCGGGCCCGGGAACGGCAGGAACGTCTCGGGGTCCTCCGCGTTGATCCGCACCTCGATGGCGTGCCCCCGCTGGGGCACGTCCTTCTGCTCGTACCGCAGCTTCTTCCCGTCCGCGATCCGGATCTGTTCCCGCACGATGTCGATCCCGGTGACCATCTCCGTCACCGGGTGCTCCACCTGGATGCGGGTGTTCATCTCGAGGAAATAGAACTCCCCGTCCGGGACGTACAGGAACTCGACGGTCCCCACGTTGTTGTAGTTCACGCCCGCCGCCGCGTCGACCGCCGCCTTCCACATCCGGTGCCGAACCCTTGCGGGCAAGGCGGGGGCGGGGGACTCCTCGATCAGTTTCTGGTGCCGCCGCTGGATGGAGCAGTCCCGGTCGCCCAAGTGGATCACGCTCCCGTGGCGGTCTCCCATCACCTGGACCTCGACGTGGCGCGCGTTGTCGAAATATTTCTCGATGTAGACGTCGGGAACGCCGAAGGCCGACAGCGCCTCGGACTGGGCGGTCAGGAAGGCGTTGATGAAGGAAGCGGGGCTGTGGACGATCTTCATGCCGCGGCCGCCGCCCCCCGCCGCCGCCTTCACGATGACCGGAAAGCCGATCTCCTTGGCGACGCGAAGCCCCTCTTCCTCCTCGGTGATCGCCCCGTCGCTCCCGGGAACCACCGGCACCTTGGCTTTCCGCACGGCGTTCCGGGCCTGGATCTTGTCCCCCATCAGGCGGATGGCCTCCGCGGAGGGGCCGATGAACTTCACGCCGTAATTCTGGCAGATCTCGGCGAACGCGGCGTTTTCCGCGAGGAAGCCGTACCCCGGGTGCACGGAGTCGGCGTCCGTGATCTCGATCGCAGAGAGGATGGCCGGGACGTTCAGGTAGCTCTCCGCGCTGGGAGGAGGGCCGATGCAGACGGCCTGGTCGGCCATCTTCACGTGGAGGGCTTCCTTGTCCATCGTGGAGTAGACCGCGACCGTCCCGATTCCCATCTCCCGGCAGGTCCGGATGATGCGGACCGCGACCTCTCCCCGGTTGGCGATGAGAACCTTGTGGATCATCTAAGCCGCCCTACTCCGGAAGCACGTGGAACAGCGGCTGGCCGTACGCCACCGGCTGGGCGTTCTCCACCAGGATCGCCGCGATCGTCCCGGTGGTGTCCGACTCGATCTGGTTCATGATCTTCATCGCCTCGACGATGCAGAGGACCTGCCCCTTCACGACCCGGGCGCCCACCTCGACGAACGGCGCGGCGTCCGGCGCCGGCGCGCGGTAGAAGGTCCCGACGATCGGGGAAACGATCTCCTTGTGGGCCGGCTTGGGAGCCGTTTTCGCCTCGGCCGGAGGGGGCCCGGCCGCCCCGGGCGAAGCGGTCGGCGCCGGGACCGGCGCCTGCGCCTGGGGGGAGAACACGACCGGCGGGGCGCCGCGGCGGATCTTCAGCACCGTGTCGCCGCGACCCAGTTCGAACTCGCTGATTTCGGATCCCTTCAACAGCTCCAGGATCTCGCGGATCTCCTTCAGGTTCATGGGAATCCCCTCACGCCCGCCCGATATAGGTGCCGGTCCGCGTATCCACCTTCACGACGTCCCCCTCGTTCAGGAACAGGGGCACCTGCACGACCGCCCCGGACTCCAGCTTCGCCGGTTTGGTCGCGCCGCTCACCGTGTCCCCCCGCACTCCGGGCTCGGTCTCCGCGATCCGGAGGTCGATGAAGAACGGGATGTCGACGCCGATGGGCTCCCCCTTGTAGAACAGGATCTTCACGGGGAGGTTTTCGATCAGGTAGCTCCCGGCCTCCTCGACGTGGTCCTGGTCGAGGTAGATCTGTTCGTACGTGCGGTTGTCCATGAAATGATACTGGTTCTCCATCCGGTACATGAACTGCATGTCCCGTTCCTCGAGGTCCGGCTTTTCCACCTTGTCCCCGCTGCGGAACGTGTGCTCCAGGACCGCGCCGGACTTCAGGTTCT
The DNA here is from genome assembly GCA_016234845.1 of Deltaproteobacteria bacterium. Classification (NCBI taxonomy): domain Bacteria; kingdom Pseudomonadati; phylum Myxococcota; class Myxococcia; species Deltaproteobacteria bacterium. The sequence goes on from JACRNP010000117.1 coordinate 13,229, forward strand.
TGAGCTTGGTCCGTACGAACGCGTTCCCCTTTCCCGGCTTCACATGCTGGAAGTAGACGATGATGTAGGGGGCTCCTTCGAATTCGATCTTGAGCCCGTTGCGGAAATCCGACGTCGTGTACATTCCCTGCCCCGCCCCCTCAAACCAGAGATGCCGCCGCCTTGGGCAGAAACGTGATCCGTTCGCACCCGGTCGCGGTGACTTTGACCGTATCCTCGAGCCGGACGCCGCCGACACCGGGGAGGTACACCCCGGGCTCCACGGTGACCACCATCCCCTCCGCGATCCGATCCTTCGAGCGGATGGAAATGGACGGGCGTTCGTGGATGTCCAACCCCACGCCATGCCCGGTCGAATGAACAAAATACTTCAAATATCCCGACCGGTCCAGCGATTCCCGCACCTTCGCGTCCACCTGCTTGCACCGCACGCCGGGGCGGAGGACCGCCAACCCGGCTTCCTGCGCGCGCCGCACGGCGTCGAACACCTTCCCGATGCGCGGTTCGGGTCTCGATGGGATGACGGTCACCGTCTCGTCCGAGCAGTAACCGTTCTTCCTTGCGCCGAAATCGAGAACCAGGGGCCCCTTCCCCGATATCCGGCTCCCCCCGGGGGAGGCGTGGGGCATCGCCGACCGGGCCGCGTCGGCCACGATCGGCGGGAAGGAGACCCCGTCGGCGCCACGCCGGATCATTTCCCGCTCCAGGTCCGCGGCGACGGCCCTCTCGGTTCTTCCGCGGGTTCCCCCCGACAGCACGCGGAGCAGCGCGGCCGCCGCGATGGCGGTCGCGGCCTCGATCTCGCGGATCTCCCCCGGTTCCTTTCGCATCCGCAGCGGTTCCACGAGGTCTTCCCCGAGGATCCACCGTTTCTCTCCGCCGCGGGCCAGGGCGCGGAACGATTCGACGCTCAGGTACCGGGATTCGAATCCGATCTTCCGCGCACCGGTCTTCCGAAGTCGCCTGGAGACGTCGGCCCATTTTCGTCCCGTGACGACCACCTGGGCCCCCCGGACTTCGCCCCGGGCCTGGACGTCGTACCGCCCGTCGGTGAAGAGGATCGCGTCTCCCGGGACGACCAGCAGCGCCGCCTCGCTCCCGGTGAATCCGGTGAGGTAGCGAACGTTGGAGAGGCGGACGCACAGGTACGCCCCGATGCCCCGTCTCCGGAGGACGGCGTGAAGCCGAGCGAGCCGGCGTTCCCCCGCGGTCACGAACGGCCTACCGCCCCAGATGCCGGAGGAGGGCCTGCAGGGCCAGTACGTACCCGTGGCCGCCGACGCCGCAGATCCGCCCGAGAACGACGTCCTCCACGAGGGAGACCTTCCGGAACGGCTCCCTGCGGGCGGGGTTGGACAGGTGAACCTCGATGGCGGGCACTCCGCAGAAGAGAAGGGCGTCGCGGATGGCGACGCTGGTGTGGGTGTACCCCGCGGGATTGATCACCAGCCCGTCCGCGGCGCCCCGGGCCCGCTGAAGCCTCTCGACGATCTCGCCCTCGTGGTTCGACTGGAAGAACTCCACCGTCGCCCCCGCGGCGCGGGCCGCGGCGGACACCTCTTTGCGGATGGCGGCCAGCGTGTCCTTCCCGTACACGGACGGCTCCCTCTCCCCGAGGACGTTCAGGTTGGGGCCGTCGACGAAGAGGATCCGGAGGGGAGGCGCCTTCACAGCATCTCCCGGGTGCGGCGGGCCGCCTGGCGGAGAAGGAAGCGGCACTTCCCGGGAACGATCCCGGTGGTCGTCACCACGGCGAGGAAATATTCGGCGCTGACCCTTCGGACGAAGACCATGGCGAGCAGGCCGGCGAGATAGATCTCCTGCGCCGCCCCCAGGCCGTTCTCCGCGGCCACCCGGTCCGACTCCCGGAAGAAATGCACGACCTCCGCGGCGAGCGCGGGGAGGTCTCGCTCGTCTCCCGGGGAGTGCCATTCCTCGACCGTCAAGCCGTCGGCGCCGACCAGCGCCCCCGACGTGATCCCGGGATCCTTCCGGCTCATCTCCTCAATGATATCTCGAAAGGTCATACCCGTACTCCTTCGCCGTCATGTCGAGGAAGGCCGCCAGGACCGCCTCCACGGGGTCCTCCTCGCCGCGATCCGCCATCCAGGCCAGCGCCCGCGCGTTCTCCGGATCCCGTGCCAGGATCTCGCCGACGATCCCGCGGGCCGTTCTTCTCTCGCCCTGGGACCAGTACACGTCGGCCAGGGTGATCGTCCCCACCGCGGGGGACGCCGGAACGCCCACGTCCGGCCCGGGCTCCCGGGCTTCCGTCGGCTCGGCGTCCCGCAGCCTCGTCCGACCCGTCTCCAGCGGGAGAACCTCTTCCGCCGACCGGATCTCGTACGACTCGTCCCCGACGAGAACCAGGTTGGCCAACGGGTGCGCCGCGGGAGACTCCTCCGGCTTCGATTCCCCGGGCACCGTCCTGCCGATGTCCGACGCGACCCGTTGGGCCGGAACGAAGGAAGGATTCCGTTCGAGGACGACCTGGATCGCCTGCCATGCCGCCGTCACGTTCCCCGACTCCCGATACGCGTCGGCGAGGAGCGTGATCGCGTCGTTGTCCCTCGGGTTGGACGTCACGCGGCGTTCCAGCGACCGGACCGCGTCGTCCCCCCCTCCGGGTGAGGGCTCCGGGGACGGAAACGGAAGTTCCGGTTCCGCGGAGGACGCGGCGGAACCGCGTCCCGCCGAGCGCTCGCGGACCTCCGCGCGGATCGAGGGGAGTTCCCGGCGGATTTCCGAAAGCGGGACCCGTCGGAGCTCGCACCGGCCGGGCGCCGCGATCAACGGAAGGTCCACGTCGGCGACGAGCCGCTTCTTGTCCGAGCCCATCGCCGCGGCGATCGACGAAAGCGGCATCCCCGGATCGTCCAGCTCGTACCCCATGGCCAGGAGCAGGGAAACGACCTCGCCCACCAGCCTTTCCTCCGTCACCCCGAGACGGTGGCCCAGGACCGCTTCCCAAGCAAGCCCCATCGCAACGGCCTCGCCGTGGAGGAGCCTCCCGAATCCGCTCGCTCTTTCCATCGCGTGACCGACGGTGTGCCCGAGATTCAGGATCCGCCGGAGGGAGGATTCCCTTTCGTCCTTCTCCACAACGGATGCCTTGAAGGCGATCGCGCGCCGGATCAGCCACCGCCAGTCGTCCCCCGAGAACCCCTTCCAGCGGGCTCCTTCCGCCCGGAGCCGTTCCCAGAGCTCCGGGTCCCCCGCCAGCCCGATCTTGACCACCTCGGCGAGACCCGCGAGGAGATTCCGATCGTCCAGCGTCCGGAGAAACGCGTCGTCGATGAAGACGGCCCGCGGCTGGTGAAACGCCCCGACGAGGTTCTTTCCCTCCGGAAGGTTGAACCCGGTCTTCCCGCCGACGCTGCTGTCCACCTGCGCCAGAAGGGTCGTCGGAATCTGGATGCAGGTGATTCCGCGGAGAAACGTGGCCGCCGCGAAACCCGCCAGATCCCCGACCACCCCGCCCCCGAACGCCACCACGAGGGATTCCCTCCCCGCCTGACCCCGGGCGAGGAATTCGTAGATCCTGCCCACCGTCTCGTGGTTCTTGTGCTCTTCCCCGGGGGGGAGCGCCAGGACTTCGTGCGGTATTCCGGCGAGCCAGCGGCGGATGTCGTCCCCGTAGATGGACGCGACGTTGCGGTCGGTCACGACGTGGACGGTGCCGCCCGGATAGAAGCGGCATATCCATTCCTGGAACAGCGAGTAGATGTCCCGGCTGAAGAAGATGTCGTATGTCCGCTCGCCCAGGGAGACGGTGATCATGTCGTTGGTCAGGATCGGCCTCCCCCCCGTTTCGCCAGCCGTTCGACGATCCGGTCCGCCACCTCCGGAACCGTCCTGTCGTCGGTCTCGATCGAGAAATCCGCCTTCCGGTATCCCGGCGTCCTCCGGCCGAGCAGCTCCCGGGCGACCTTCTCCCGGTCGCCGCCGCGGAGCAGCGGCCGCACCGCGTCCCCCGACAGGCGGTGCAGGATCGTCTCGGGCTTCGCCTCGAGGTGCACGACCGGGCCGTACCCCTTCAGGAGCTTCCTGTTTCCTTCGTCCATGAAGGCGCCTCCGCCGGTCGCCACGACCCGCCCCTCGACCGCGAGGATCTCGCGCAGCGCGGCGCTCTCCCGCCGGCGGAACGCGGCCTCTCCCTCGTCGACGAACAGATCGCGGATCTCCCGACCCGACGTACGTTCGATCCACTCGTCGACATCGACGAATTCCGCGCCGATCCTCCGGGCCAGTTCCTTCCCCACGGAACTTTTTCCCGACCCCATGAATCCCACCAGGACGACCCCGGGAAATTCCCTTCGACGGATCATTCCCCGCAGATGCGCGTGAGATATCGGGAATAATTATAGAGGATATCCCGCATCGCATCCCCCCCGAACTTTTCCAGGAACGCGTCGGCGAGCACGATCGCCACCATCGTTTCGGCCACCACCGACGCGGCGGGAACCGCGCAGACGTCGCTCCGTTCCCTGTGCGCCTCCGTCGGCTTCCAGCCGTCCACCGTGACGGTCCGGAGCGGCCGGGACTGGGTGGGGATCGGCTTCATCGCGGCGCGGACGACCAGCGGTTCCCCGTTCGTCATCCCCCCCTCGAGTCCTCCCGCCCGGTTCGTCTCCCGGTGGAAGGGAAGGAGGTGCGATCCGAGAAGGGGGCGGCGTCCGCCCGGGCCCGGCAGGACCTCGTCGTGCACTTCGCTGCCCGGAAGGGAGGACAGGGACATCCCCCCGCCGACCTCCACGCCCTTGATCGCGGGAATGCACATCAGGGCCTGCCCGAGACGGCCGTCCAGACGCCGGTCCCAGGCGACGTAGGAACCGAGTCCGGGAGGCACCCCGGTCGCGATCACCTCGACCACGCCGCCGGCCGTGGTTCCCGACTCCTTCAGCTCGTCGATCCAGCGGACGACGTTCCGCTCGGTGTCCCTGTCCGCCATCCGGACGGGGCTCCCCTCCGCGAGGGCCGCCGCTTCCGGGTTCCCCTCGACGTCGGGCGGCACGCGGAAATCGCCGATGGAGAGGACGTGTCCGACGACCTCCGCTCCGACCTCGCGAAGGAACGCCTTCGCCAGGGCGCCCGCCATCACGCGGGCGGCCGTTTCGCGCGCGCTGGCCCGCTCGAGGACGCTTCGTACGTCCCGCAGGTCGTACTTGAGGATCCCGCCGAGGTCCGCGTGCCCGGGGCGGGCGGTATCCAGCGGGGAAACATCGCCCCCGTCGCCGTCCACCGCCATCTTCTCCCGCCAGTTCGGCCAGTCGAGGTTCCGAAGGAGCATCGCCACCGGCCCGCCCATCGTCTTTCCGAAGCGGACGCCCGACAGGATCTCCACCTCGTCCTTTTCGATCTTCATGCGGTCGCCGCGCCCGTACCCGGTCTGGCGCCGCGAAAGCTCGCGGTTGATGTCCGCGGCGACGACGGGAAGTCCGGCCGGCACCCCCTCGACGATCGTCACCAGGGCGGGGCCGTGGGTCTCGCCGGCGGTCCGGAACGAAAAACGGATTATGGTCCACCTCCCGCGGTCGGAATGAAAAAGGGCACCCGGACCGTTCCGCCCAGGTGCCCCCGGCCTTGCGTCTTTCCCCGGCTCAGGAGGCCTTCGCCTGCACCGGTTCCGCCTTGAGGATCCGCGGCGTGATGAAGATCAGCAGTTCGCGGTTCCTGCCCTGGGACGAGTCCTTGCGGAACAGGTACCCGAGAACGGGTATTTTCGAGAGCCACGGGACCGCCGCCTGGGATTCGGAGCGGCTGATCTGGAGGATTCCGCCGATGACCGCCGTCTCCCCGTCGCCGATCAGCACTTCGGTGGTGGCCTTCTTCTTGTTGATCGCCGGCTTCCCGTCGATGCCCACCTCTCCCTGGGAGTCGTTCTTCGCCTCGAGCTTCATCGTTACCTTGCCGTCGGGCGTGATGTGCGGGGTCACCTTCAGGCTGAGCGTCGCGTCGATGAACTGCGTGTTGGTGCCGGAAGCGGACACGGTGGAGTACGGGATCTGCGTGCCCTGCTCGATCAACGCCTCCTTGTTGTCGACCGTGACCACCTTCGGGGAGGAGACGATCTTCGCCTTGCCCGACGCCTCCAGGGCGGAGAGCGAAAGATCGAGACGGAGGTTGTCCCTCAGGATCCCGAAGGCGATCCCGCCGCCGGCCCCGGCCCCGATCGCCGCCGGAAGATTCACGGCGAAGTTCGGGGACGGCGCGGCGGATGTGAACGGACGGTCCGTGTTCGTGCTCACGGGCGCCCCCGGAAGCGGGGCGCCGGTGGAAGTCTGCGCGCCGGTGACGCCGAACTGCATCCGGTTGCCGGACCGGAAGGCGCCGCCCCACTGGACGCCCAGCTCCTGCGTGGAGGTCGTGTCGACCTCGACGATCCGCGCCTCGATCAGCACCTGCGGGGTCGCCGTGTCGAGTCGCGCCACGAGGGAACGGATCTCCACGATGTTCTGCGGCAGGTCGCGTATGATCAGGACGTTCGTGCGGTCGTCGCTGTCGAGCTTGCCGAACTTGGACGCCTGCGGCTTGATCTTCGTCAGCATCTCGGACGCCTTGGAGTAGCTCACGGGGATCGTGTCGAACACCGCTTCCTGCGCCGCGCGGTTCTCGGCGGCCCGGGTGATCGCCTCCTGCTTGGACAGTTCGATCTGCTTCTGCGCGTTCAGCCGGTCCTGCTCCTCCTTCTGCAGCGAGGCGACCGGCGCGATCCGGAGGACGTTCCCCTCCTGCACGGCGCCGAGCGCCTTGGACCGGAGGACGATGTCGAGCGCCTGATCCCAGGGAACGTTGATCAGACGCACGGACACCTTCCCCTTCACGTCGTCCGTCGTGATGATGTTCAAGTTGCTGACCTCGGCGATGATGCGGAACACGTTGGAGAGATCCGCGTCCTTGAAGTCCATCGAGATCCGCTGGCCCCGGTATTTGCGGGTCGTGTCGGAACTGCCCATGAGAAATCCCCACTGCTTGCCGCCCTGTCCCCCCGCGGCATCGGGAGGGGTCTCCGCCGCCTCCTGCCCCGCCGCGTCCCCGTCCTCCGTCCCGTTCACTTTCGGAACGGCGCGGGCTACCAGTTCCCCTCCGCCCGACGCCGCCCCCGCCTTCGCGAAGGAGACGACCACCCCGTTTTCCTTCTTCTCGACCGTGTAGTTCGACCCCGGGGCGAACGCGATGGCCACGGACGTTCCCTTCTTCCCGCCGGACGGAGTCACGGTCTTGATGGGGATCCCGAACTTGCGGGCGTCGATCATGCGGAGGAGCCCCTTGTCGACGGATGTCCCGGGGAAGGTCAGCGTCACGCCGCCCCCCTTCTTCGCGACCTGGAACGCCGGCCCGCCCGTGGTCGCGATCACCACGTTCGACGCGTCGGGAAGATCCTCGAGGTCGATTCCCGTGACGGCGGCCCCCTTCGGGACCTCCTTCCCGTCCTGGAACCGGTCGGTGCTCGCGACCTTCCCCTCCGGACCCCCGCCCACCGCCAGCACGAGGGATCCGCCTTCGGTATTGACGAGGAACGGCATCGGCTTGTCCCCGGGCGTCTCGACGACCATCCGGAGCTTCTTGTCCTGGGAGGACAGCTTCACGACCTTCACCTGCGGAGTGTCCACCGCGACCTCGGAGGACGCCGCCCCCTGGGCGACGCCCCAGATGTCGACCACGATCCGGAACGGGTCGTTCAGCTTGAAGGAGTTGTAGTTTTCGATGGCCCCCTCGATCACCGCCTGGATGGTGGTGCCGTACGGTGTCTTCGAGACCGTCAACTCCTTCACCCTGGATCCGGCCCCCCCCGGCTTCGCCGCTCCGGGGCCGGCGGGCTCCGCGGCGAGAGCCGGCGACGCCAACAATGCGCAGGCAAGGGTCAACGCCACCATCCCCTGCGTGACGCGGGGCCGGAAAACGCGGCCCGAGAGCCGTAACGGGGTCATCATTATTTTCCTCCTGCCGTTGTGAGCTGCAACGCGTTCTCCCTGAACACCTTGTCCCCACGGGTCCCGATGAACTCCTCCCGCACCAGGATCTCCTTCTCCGTGATCCTCGTCACGACCCCCCCCATGCGGCCGATCCGGGAGCCGACGAGCACGGAATACCCCTTCCCCTCGCCGTCCTCGACGAGCGCCCTCGCGCCCTTTTTCGCCCAGATCAGGCCGACGTACTTCAATTCCGCCAGTTCGTACCGCTGCAACGGGGGCAGAAGGGAGAGGTCCGTCCGGAGCTGCTTCGTTTCGGCCTTGATGAACGGGACGAAGGGATCCCGCTTCCCGGCGGAGCTGTAGACCGTCACCGGCGCGGGCTTCTTCTCGCCCTCCGCGGCGGCCTTCGCGGGCGCCGGGGGCGCGGACTGCATCGGGGCGATCTTCTTCACGACCGGAGCCGGTGCCGGCGCTTCCTTGGAGCAGCCCGCGACGACGGCCAGCAGGAAGATCCCGACGAACGGCAGCACGATCCTTCGATACGTCACTGGAGACCGTCTCATTTTGCCTTCCCCTGGCCACCCGCATCCTTGGGCTGCGCAGCCGGCTGCTCCAGGAACCGGAAGGTCGTGGCCGTGCAATTGATGGTCTCGCTGACCATGTTCTCGCCGGTCGATTTGGGGCTGGTGAACGTGATGTTCGAAAGGTTGACGATCCGGGGGTAGTGGCTGACCTTGTCGGCGAAAAGGACGAAGCTGTGGTAGTCCCCGGTGACGGAGATCGAGACGGGTATCTCCGCGTAGAAATCCTTCTTCGCCTCGCCGGAAGGGGCGAACTTCAGGAACTCCAGCCCCGACTCCTTCCCGAGGTCCGATACGCTCTTCAGCAGCGACGGGATCTCCGCCGAATTGGGAAGCTGTTCGAGGAGCAGGGTCAGCTGGTCCTCGAGCCGCTTGACCTCCTCCTGGAACGACTTCAGGTTTCCGGCGATCACCTCCTGCTCCTTGACCTTGCTGCGAAGGCTCGCGAGCTGGGTTTCGAGCTGCGTGATCTGCCGGGAAGCGTCCCTGTAATAGAGGTAGTAGTACCCCACGATCACCAGGCCGCAGAACAGAACGGCCAGGAGGACCCTCTGTTTGGCCGGAACCTTGGAGAGATCGTCCAGTTTCAGCGCCATTCCGTGCCCTCTCTCTCCGACGCGGAGATCAGTTGACGACCGAGAACGAAAGGTTGAACCGCACGAGCTTCACGTTCATCATCGAAGACTGGTCGGCGGATCCGAGCGTCACGTCGCGGAATCGCCCGGTCTGCCCCAGCGCGGTCATGAAATTCGCGACGGTGTTGTTGTTCAACGCGACCCCGGAGAGGGTGATCCTCTCGCCCTGGACGCTCAGCTGGTCGATCCAGCACTTCTCGGGGATGGCCGCCGACAACGCTTCGAACGTCTTTACCGGAGCCTTTCTTCCCGTCTGCAGGCTCGATATGATGTCCACCTTCTTCTGCAGCTCCGCCTTCCGGGACTTGAATCTCTCGACTTCTCCGATCTCCTTCTTCAGCCGCTCGATGTCGGCGTTCGCCTGCCGGATGTTCTGGTTCAGCGTCTTGATCTTTCCGGACACCGTGGTGTGGAAGTACAGCGTCCCCAGCAGGACCACCAGGGGAGCCAGCAGGAAGACGAACCCGACGTTGAATTCCCGGCGCTTCTTCCGTTTTCCCCGGATGAGGTTGATCCGGATCATCCGCGAGCCTCCAGGTTCCGCAGCGCGAGGCCGATCGAGACCGTTGCGGAGGTGTTGAATTGGGCAACCACGGCGGGATCCACGGCCTTGTCGTCCACGGTCAATCCCTCGATCGGATCGAAGATCTCGACTCCGACCCCGATCTTGTCGGAGAGCAGCTCCTTGAGGAACATCGATTTCGCCGCGCCGCCGGTGAGGAAGACCTTCGTCACCAGCCGGTCGGGGTAGGTCGCGGAAAAGAAGTTGTACGAGCGCTGCGCTTCCGTGGCCAGGAGGTTCGATACGACCTTCATGATCTCCTGGAACTTCTGGGCGCGCTCCCCGGGATCCTTCTTCCCCAGCTTGTACTCCTCGGCCGTCTCGTAGCTCACGGCCAGCTGCTTCTGGATCTCCGAAGTGTACATTCCGCCGCCCATCGGGACGTCGCGGGTGAACAGGGGGACCCCGGCGTGGAGGATGTTGATGTTCATGAAGGAGGCTCCGACGTTCACCACCATCGGCACCTGCTCGTCCGCCACCGGGTGGGTGAGCTCGAACGCGTTCCCGACGGCCAGCGAGTCGATGTCGACCAGCCGCGGGACGAGGCCGGCGTCCTTGACGACGGCCATGTAGTCGTTGATCAGGTCGGTTTTCGCGGCCACCAGCAGGACGTCCATCTTGGAAGGGTCATCCTTCAATGGGCCGATCACCTGGAAATCGATCTTCACGTCCTTGATATCGAAGGGGATGTACTGCTCGACCTCCCACTGGATCGACTCCTCGAGCTCCTCGGCGGTGGTGGTGGGGAGCTGGACCTTCTTGATGATGACCGAATGGCCCGAGAGGGAGATGGCGACATCCTTCTCGCTGACCTTCAGCTCCCGCATGGCGGTCTTGATTCCCTCTACGACGGCGGCGTGGTCCATGATCGCCCCGTCGACGATCGAGTCGGCCGGCAGGGGGAACACGCCGAACTTCCGCAGCCGGTTTTCCGCGCCGATCGCCTTGACATGGGCCATCTTCACGGCGCTCGACCCGATGTCCAGCCCGATCACCTCTTTGCTGCCGAACAGGCCCATCGCAAGCCCCCGTGGCTCCGTCGTTAGATCTTGAACACCTTGTCCCGGTCGGACAGCTTCAGGCCGAGCGACAGGATGATCTTTCTCTTAGTGTCCATCCGGCACGCCAACCCCTTTTCCACCCGATCGATCGTCAGGACGGACAGCTTTGCCCGCCTGGCCAGCTCCGCCTTGCTCATCAGGAGCCCTTCACGGATCTTTCGGACGTTGTTCGGGTCAACTTTAATCTTTTCTCGCTCCGGGCTTCCCACGGTCATTCACCCCTATGGGCTTCTTATGATCCGACATCCAGTCCCGTCCATACAAGCGAAATGATAACCTCTTGATATTATGTGTCAAGAGATTTCCAACTAGAATCCATTGACGCATAGTTATACCTAATTATGCCCCCTCGACCCCGTACTCCTTCGCCTTGTACAGCAAGGCCGGGTGACTGATCCCCAGGAGCTCCGCCGCCTTCGGTCTGCTCCCTCCGGTGCGCTCGAGCGCCATCCGGATCAGCTGGCGTTCCAGCTCCCGCACGGCCCCTTTCAGGTCCGGCCGCTCGGGGGACACGGGGATACGGACGACGTGGGCGGGACCCGCGTCCTGCGCCCGGCCCCCCGGGCCGGCGGCGTTCCAGACCGCCATCAACTCCCCTCTCGTGATCTCCCGGGAGGCCCCGAGAAGGGCGCATCGTTCCATCAGGTTCTTGAGCTCCCGGACGTTCCCGCGCCACTCGTGGGCGCCGAGTGCGATCAGGACGTCGTCCGAAAGCTTCATCTCCGTCTTCCCGTACTTTCGGCAATAGTGGGAAATAAAATTCCTAGCGAGGAGCGGGATGTCCGCCGGACGCTCGCGCAACGGGGGAACGTGAATCCGGATCACGTTCAACCGGTAGAACAGGTCGTCCCGGAAACGCCCCGCTGCAACCTCGGCCTCGAGGTCGCGCGCGGTCGCCGCCACCATCCGGACATCGACCCGGCGGGTCTCGGAGTCGCCCAGCCGCCGGATCTCCCCCTCCTGCAGGAATCGGAGCAGCTTCGTCTGCAGGGGGTTCGGCAGCTCTCCGATCTCGTCCAGGAACAGCGTCCCCCGGGCCGCCTCTTCGATGAGTCCCGCCCGATCCTTCTTCGCTTCGGTGAAGGCCCCTTTCCTGTGCCCGAACAGCTCGCTCTCCAGCAGGGTCTCCGGGATCGCGCCGCAGTTGACGGCGACGAACGGCCTCTCCCGGCGTTTCCCGCCGTAGTGCAGGAGGCGCGCGATGAGCTCCTTCCCGGTCCCGCTTTCTCCCGTGACCAGGACCGTGGCGTCGTAATCCATCACCTTCTCCGCCATCCGCACCGCGGCGTCCATGGCCGGATCGGCGTACAGCAGCTCGCCGGGGCGCGCGGATTTCTCTATCTCGCTCCGGAGGTACTCGTTTTCCGTTCGGAGCCGCTCCCGTTCCGCTGCCTTCCTGAGGGTCAGGAGGATCTCGTCGCTCATGAACGGCTTGGACACGTAGTCGTACGCCCCGAGCTTCATCGCCTCGACCGCCGTCTCCACCGTTCCGAACGCCGACATCATGATCACCGTGCCCGGGATCCCCTTCGCGGTGACCTCCCGCAGAAGGTCGAGGCCGCCCAGGACCGGCATCCGGAGGTCGCAGAGGATGAAATCGAACCGCTCCTCCCCCAGGATCCGGAGCGCCTCCCGCCCGTCCCCCGCCTGGCGGACCTCATATCCCTCCGCGGAGAGAATCCTTCCGAGGGCGTCCCTCAGGGACGGCTCGTCGTCCACCACCAGGATCCGGTCAGCCATCCTTCCCCCCCTCCTCGTGCATCGCGGCCTCCCTTCGCGCCGGCGGAAGAACGACGACGAAGGTCGCTCCGCCCCCCTCCACGCTTTCCGCGCGGATCTCCCCTCCCGCGCTTTCCACGATCGTCCGCGAAACCGATAAGCCGAGGCCGGTGCCCTTGCCGGGGTCCTTGGTCGTGAAGAACGGGTCGAACACGAGCGGGAGATCCTCCGGCCGGATGCCGCTGCCGGTGTCCGAGACCGAGAGGGCGACGCCGCTTCCCGCCCGCGCGCCGGCGGCCCGGAGCGGAATCCCGTCCATCCCGGGCGGATCGGTCGAACGGCGGCGGAGCGCCTGTCCGTGCCCCGGGTTCCACCCTTCCATCACCCACGTCCGCACCGTCATCCTCCCCTTCCCCGACATCGCGTCGACCGCGTTGATCGCAAGGTTCAGGAGAACCTGCCGGAAACGGTCCTCGAGGATCGCGGCCCCCGGGACATCGTCCAGCTCGAGGCGAACCTCGACCTCCCGGAAGAGGTTCCGGAACGAGAGCATCTCGACCGTCCGGCGCACCACCGCGTTCACGTCCGTGGCCCCTTCCCGCCCCCCCGCCGGAGAGGCGACCGAGAGGAGCCCGCGGACGATCTGCTCCATCTTCCGGGTTTCCTCGACGACCTTCCCCAGGCACTCGTCCGTCTCCTCGCGCCCCGGGCGGTGCCGGAGCAGATGCTCCGCGTACCCTCGGATCGCCATCAGCGGACTTCCCACCTCGTGCGCCACTCCCGCGGCGAGCCGCCCGACGGTCGCCAGCTTGTCCGAGCGGAACGCCTCCAGCTCCGACCGGCGCGAACGCTCCTTCGCCTCGAGGATTCCGTCCACCATCTTGTTGAAGGAGGCGGCGAGCTGGCCGATCTCGTTTCCTTCGACCCCCTCGGCGCGAAGTTCGTACTCCCCCGCGGCGATCTTCTCCGACGTCGCCGCCAGACGGCGGACGGGCGCGATCACCGACCGATCCAGGAGGAACCCTCCGAACAGGACGAGCACGCCGACGTCGATCGCCGCGAGCACCATCGTGACGTTCACCAGGGTCCGCACCTCTTCCGCGATGCCGGAGGAGTGGAAACGGACCCGCATCCCCCGGACCCTGTCCCCCGGCGCTCCCCCCGGAACGGGTTCGGGGAGGGAGAACGGCAGCGTCACGTCCACGGTCGGGCTGATCGAAAGGAGGGCGAAGACCTTTTTTCCGACCGGAACGACGGCGGGCCGTCCGTCGGGAGGCCCCTCCGGCAGGAGGTCGATGCCCCGGATATACGGCGTGAGGTACCCGGCGAGATCGGGCCGGGAAGAGGCGGGGGAAAACTTCCCCGAGGCGAAATCGTTCTGGACCGCCCTCCGTACCACTTCGGCCACGGTGACGCCCGCCTCCGCGTGGCGGCGTTCGAGGGCGACTCCGACCGCCTTCAAAGCGAACACGGCGACGAGCGCGAGGGAGGCGGCGGCCACCAGCACCAGCTGGACCAGGACGCCGGCACGGATCGACAGGGGTCGGTTCAGCGGAGCCACGGGAGGGAAATTGCGCTCGGATCTGGTATCATCCGGATCAGAATAGCAAAAACGGGTTCCGGAGGCGAAGGTGGATCGGAAGGACGACCGACGCGGCACCATACTGATCGACAGGGAATTCCAGATCAACCTCGCCTGGCACTACCTGCTCGCCGTCGCGTTCTTCTTCGGAGTGGGACTGGTCCTGGTCTTCCTCCCCTCCGCGTACGTCCTGTTCACCACCGACGACCTGAAGTCGCTCGAGGCCGCCGTCGCCGAATTCTTCGTTCTTCACAAGCGGATCTGGCCCGCGGCGATCGTCACGCTGGCGGGCGTGTTCCTCTATTCGTTCCTGATCGGCCACCGCATCGCCGGACCCGTATATCGGGTCAACCAGGTCCTTCGGCAGCTCCTCCGCGGAGAGCGCCCGGAGAAAGTCGAATTCAGGAGTCCCGACTATTTCCACGAAACGGCGAAACTCCTCACCGAGCTCTCCGGGAAACTTTCGGCGATACCCCCGCGCGAACGGACCGGGAACGACGAACCGTCCATCGGAGAGCCGCGCCCTTGATCGCGCGACGAAGATCCCGGAACCGCGGCTTCACGCTGATCGAGCTCTCGGTGGTCCTCCTGATCACCGGGATATTGGCCGCCCTCGCGGTGTCGACCTATTTCCGCATGATCTCCAAGGCCCGGATGGCGCAGGCCTCGATCGTCCTGAAACACCTCCACAAGACGGAAACCGTCTATTTCAGCGAAAGGAACGCGTACACGGACAACGTGACGGTACTGGACTTCGACCCGGTGCAGTACGACTACTACCGGGTTACCGTCACGGTCGACAACACGGGGACGGATTTCCTGGGGGTCGCGGAAGGAGTGGGGCCGATGGCGGGGGACCGGTGGACGATCGACAAGGACGGAGTCCCGACGCAGGACAACGCGGCAAGACTCAGGTTCTGAAGAGGAACCCCCAGAACGCCCCTCCGGTGAACCGCGCCGCAACCGCTCCGACGCACAGGTACGGACCGAACGGGATCGCCGTCCTCAGGCCGTCCTTTCCACCCCTCATGGCGATCACGCCTCCCGCCACCCCCAGAAGGGAACCGGCGAAGATGGTGACCAGCGCCCCCCTCCAGCCGAGAAACGCCCCGATCATGGCCATGAGCTTCACGTCCCCTCCCCCCATGCCTTCCCGCCCCGTCGCCTTGAGGTACGCCGCGGCCGTCGCGTAGAGGATGCCGGCGCCCGCCGCTGCGCCCAGAAGGCCGCCCTTCCAATCGCCTCCCGGAAGGAACGACATCAGGATCCCGGCCGCGAATCCTCCCAGGGACAGTTCGTCCGGGATGATCCGGTGGTCGATGTCGATGATGGCGATCGGAACCAGGAGGGAGACGAAGAGGAAGTCCCGCGCCATCGGCACGCCCCACCCGTCGACCCACGCGATCCCCCCGAAGGCGACGGCCGTCATTCCTTCCACCAACGGGTATCTCCACGAAATGGCCCCGCCGCACCCGGCGCACCTGCCGCCGAGCGCGAGGAAGCTCGCCACGGGGATGTTCTCGAACGGCCGGATTTCCCTCCCGCAGGAAGGGCAGCGGGACCGCGGCGAGACGATCGACTCCCCCCGGGGGAGGCGGTAGATGACGACGTTCAGGAAACTTCCGACGCACGCTCCGAGCAGGATGGCGGCGAGCGGAAGCGCGACTCCCGTCACTTGAAATCCTTCCGCGAAAACAGAAGGCAGGAAACGATCAGCACGCAGGCGGCGTAGCAGAGAAGGTAACCCGCCGCCCAGACGAGGACGGAAAGCGAATTCAGCGTCCCGTACGCGACCTCGTTCTTCCAATTGAAGTTTTCGAGGTTCGGAAGAAGGTGGAAGAGAAACCGCCCCCCCCACCGCACCGCGACCAGCCGGGAACGCTCGCCGATCAAGTGCAGGTAATCCGACAGATGTCCGATCAGGAACAGGGAGAGGGTGAAGATGGCGCTCAGCACCGGCGTGGTGAAGGTGGAAAACAGGGAGGCGATGCAGGTTAGGAGCACCAGCTCCATGTAGATTCCACCCGACGCGATGAAGATCCCGATCTCCGCCCTTCCTCCGTGCCGGTAGGACAGGTGCACGAGAAACAGCACCACCGCCATGGCCGCGGTCGTGAGGGCCAGCGTGACGCTCAAGCCGATGGTTTTCCCCAGGAGAAACTCGAAGCGCCGCACCGGTTTCGACAGGATGATGTAGATCGTTTTCCGCTCCACCTCGTTGCTGACGAGATGGATCCCGAGGAAGACGGCCATGACGACCCCGAACAGGTGGATGCTGGCCAGCCCGATGTCGGCGATGATCCGTGCGAAGTCGCCCACCGACAGGTCCGCGAGAAAGAAGGTCGTTCCGATGACGAACAGGGCGAAGGCGAGGATCGCATAGAGGATCTTGTTCCGGATCGTCTCCCGGAACGTGTTGGCCGCGATCGAAGCGATCCTCCGGATCACGTCATTTCACCGTTTCCGTCACGTCGGGCCTCCCGACGCGCTGGAGGAATATCTCCTCGAGACTCCGCTTCACCGGTACGCAGGAGAGAATCGAGCACCCCTCCCGCAGAAGGTGGGCCATCCAGCGATTCGCCTCTTCGGCCCCCGGGGCGCGTAGCACGAGCTGGTTCCCGCATGGGTACCCGGCCTCCGCCGGGATTCCCGCCGCAGCCAGCCGTTCGGGCGAGGGGACCGGCGAGACGACCAGCTCGGTGTACAGGTTTTCCGCGACGGCCAGGTCCCCCACCGTCCCTTCCGCCACCTTCCTGCCCTTGTGCAGCATGATCACCCGATCGCACAGCGTTTCCACGTCGGGAAGGATGTGGGTGCTGAAGAAGACCGTTTTCCCCGCCGACTTCAGATCCCGGATGATCCCGCGCACCTCCATTCGCCCCATCGGGTCCAGTCCGGACATCGGCTCGTCCAGAATCACGAGCTCGGGATCGTGCATTATCGCCTGCGCCAGCCCCAGCCGCTGCATCATGCCCTTCGAATATTTCCGGATCGAGGTGTCCCGGGACCCGGACAGGCCGACACGTTCGAGAAGATCCGAGGAACGCGCACGGACCGTCCCGGGGGACATTCCGCAGAGCTGTCCGCAAAGGCGGAGGAACTCCCCGCCGGTCAGATATTCGTAGAAGTACGGCTGCTCCGGCATGAATCCGATGCGGTGGCGGAATTCCTTCTCCCCATGGAGATTCTCCCCGAACGCCTTCACCACCCCCGCATCCGGGAACGCAAGGCGGTTCAGGATCTTGATCGTCGTGGTCTTCCCGGCGCCGTTGGGGCCCAGGAATCCGACGACCTCGTTCGCATGCACGTCGAACGAAAGGTCCGTCAACACGCGGAACGGCTTCCGCCAGAACCCGGTCGGGTACGACTTGGTCAGCCCCTCGACGGAGAGAATCTTTTCACGGTCCTTCATCTCGTCCGGAACACCCCCAGGCGAACGTTCGTCCGGTCGCTTCGCACCTTCCCGTCCTTCCCGAGCAGGTACCTCCCCCCGTTCGGTTCGGCCGGGATCCGCGGAAGGATCCCTTCGCGGACGAGGTCCGACAGGTGGACGGGCGCGTCACCGATCGTTCCGCGATAACGGGCCACCGCCCGTTCCAACGCCTGCAGATCCCGCTCCACGGTGACCTCCCGGATCCTGCGCTCCAGTACCGAACGACGGGCGGGATCGGTTTCCTGTCCGGCGATGGCCTTCAGCAAGGCGAGCGCCGATTCCGGTTCCCTGCCTTCCAGCAGCATGCGGGACGCGAGTCCCGGAAGATAGGGCGGGCTCCCGGGGATCCGGGCCGCCTCGGCCATCGCCTCTCCCCCGGACACCGCGTCGCCAATGGAGAAGTACCGCGTGAACCCGATATAGAAAGGGAAACGCCAATCCGAAGGGTACTGCCGTTTCCCCCGCTCGAGAATCAGAAGCGCCTTCCGGGAGTGGGCCGGCGACTCCCCGAGAACCAGGCCCCCGAGAAAATACGGGACCTGGAACTTCGCATCGAAATTCGCGGTGATCGTCAGAAGGTCAAACAGTCGATCGTAATCCGCCGGGGCCATCTCCGGGCTCCCGACCACCTGGATCGCCTCCAGCCAGGTGACATCGGCCAGGACGTTCCGGAAACCGAAGGAGAGCGAAGGCCTCCGGCTGATTTCGAGAAGGGCGCTCGAATCCCCCGTCCACCCGGTTCCCCGTTTCACCATTTCGGACCGAACTTCGAACATCCGGGAAGACAAATACCCTGTTGCGGCGATCAACAGAAGCAGCAACGCCCAGGGAGCAGATGCCCGGACTCGTTCCCGACCAGCGTTTCCCGTCATCTCCATCCGCCGCCCGCCACCGCCGCCCGCCGGCTTGGATCCTTCACACGACGCGCCTTCCCGGTGCCCGGTGCGCATCCCGCCCGTATCGGCGGCGGGAAAAGTCTAACACACCCCGGCGGATCCAAGGCACGCGATGAAATCGTGCCCGGTAATAAAAAAAAGAGGAAAGGCGGCATCGCTGCCGCCCTTCCTTGCATCCTGCAACGACCCCGGTGCGGTTACCGGCGTCAGTTCGTCACGTCGTCCGTTACGTTGGTCAGGGCCCTGGTATTTTGCATCGACCATACGTCTTCCGTCGTATCCGTGTCGATGTTCCCGGCCGCCTCGATCAGGAACGTATTGTCGGAACGCGCGGAGGCGAAGGTGTGCGCCACCGTACCGGTGAATCCGGCGTTGTCCGTCCCACCCGGCGTCGGCGTATACGTTCCGCCGAGGACGTTGGTAAAGGCCCCGCTGACATACCGGTACCGGGCGGTTGTTCCAATCGGCGCCCATGCGATTTCACCGAAGTTCCCGTAATAGTTGTGCTCCCCGTAGTACGCCACCTCGGCCGTGAAGATGCCGCCGAGGTTCGTCTTGGCCTCCGACTGCTTCGACTTCGCCTGGAAGCGCAGGAAGTTCGGGATGGCGATTGCCGCCAGGATGCCGATGATCGCGACGACGATCATCAGTTCGATCAGGGTGAATCCCTTCTTGCTCCGGAGCATGCTCAGCATTCTTTCTTCCTCCTTTCGGGTCTGGGAGAACGATCTCGTTGCTCCGGTATATCGCAAGGGGCGGGCCAAAACTTTAATGCATCCTGAAGGCACACGATCGGAATTTCATTCGATCCCGTGTTTTTGAATCCGATACCGAATCGACCGAAGGGAAATATTGAGTAGTTTCGCGGCTTCCGTCCGGTTTCCCACGGTCTTCTCCAACGCTTTTTCGAGGTATATCTTCTCCAGTTTATCCATCTCCGTGTCCAGGAAAACCCCATCATCCGGGAATGACTCCTTGTAAGAAGCCGATTCACCGGCTTCTCTCGTGACAATTTTTGTCACATTGGGAGGAAGGGCATCGATGGAGATGACATTTTTTGTCTCCATGATCATCGCCCGCTCGAGGATGTTCTCCAGCTCCCTCACGTTCCCGGGGAAATCGTACGCGAGGAGAGCCCGCATGGCCTCGCCGTCGATCCGCCCAAACGGCTTGCCGTGCTTTTCGGCGAACTTCCGGACGAAGTGGGCGGCCAGCGCGGGGATGTCCTCCCGCCGGTCCCGGAGGGGTGGAACGAAGATCTGGATCACGTTCAACCGATAGTAGAGGTCGTCCCGGAACCGCCCCTCCATCATCTCCTGGTTCAGGTCCCGCTTCGACGCGCAGAGAATCCGGAAATCGATCGACAGGTCCTCGTTCCCGCCGACCCGCCGGAACGACCGTTCCTGCAGGGCGCGAAGCAGCTTGCTCTGCATCGGCTGCGGAAGCTCCCCCACCTCGTCGAGGAACAGGGTTCCCCGGTGCGCCGCCTCGAACAGCCCTTTCTTGGTCTGCACCGCGCCGGTGAAAGCCCCGCGGACATGCCCGAACAGCTCGCTCTCGATCAGCGTCTCCGGGATCGCCGCGCAGTTGATCGGGACGAACGGGAACTCCTTCCGGTTGCTCCGGGAGTGGAGGGCGGCCGCCACAAGCTCCTTCCCCGTGCCGCTCTCCCCCAGGATCATGACGTTGGCGTCGGTGGGCGCCACCCGGTCGATGAGCTCGAACACCCCCAGCATCGTCTCGCTGCGCCCGACGATCCCCTCGTACGACGAGGTTCCCCGGACCGACTCGCGGAGCGCCCTCCGGCGCCCCACGGCGTCCTCTTTCCGGGCAAGCGCCGACTGCACGAGCGCGCGCAGCTCCGCGTTGTCGAACGGTTTGGCGATGTAGTCGTACGCGCCGAACTTCATCGCCTCCTTCGCCGTCTCGACGGTGCCGTACGCGGTCAGCACGATCACCTGGGTCCAGGGATTCTTCCGGACCGCCGCCCGCAGCACCTTGAGGCCGTCGTCGGATCGTCCCATCCGGAGATCGGTCAGGACCAGGTCGTACGCGTTCGCCTCGATCGCCTCCTCCGCCTCGGCCAGGGAGGAGGCCGTGTCGACCTCGAACCCCTCCTTCCGGAAGAAAAGACCCAAGACCTGTCGAAGGCTCTGTTCGTCGTCGACTACGAGGACATACTCCTTCAACCCGCCTCCCCGGCCGGGGCGGTTTCCCCCGGGCCGATCTTCCCCTTGCACCCCTTCCTCAGGCAGGAGAGGTGGGTTCCCCCGTCCTTCCGCACCCGTTCGGTCATGGCCGGATACCCGCACTCCGGGCAGACGGCCACGACCGGCTTCCCCCAGGAGGCGAACCTGCATTCGGGATACCGCGAGCAGCTGTAGAACACCTTGCCGAACCGGGAGGAGCGTTCGACCACGTCCCCCTCCCCGCAGTCGGGGCACGACACCCCCACGGGGAACGGCTTGCTGTTGCGGCATTCCGGGTATCCGGAACAGGCGATGTAACGGGACCCTTTCCAGTTCCGGACGACCATCGGCTTTCCGCACTTGTCGCAGGGAACGCCCGCCTCGCGCGGCGGAAGGATCTCCACCGTCCCTTCCGGGGTCTCCCGGAAATCCGCCGTGTTCCGGCAGGTCGGATAGTTCCGGCAGGCGAGGAAACGCCCCGCGCGGCCGAACCGGATCACCATCTCCCCCCCGCAGGCCGAACACGGGATCCCCGTGGCGATCAGCCGCTCCTTCACGTCGTCCATGTCGATCTTCGCCCGCTCGAGCTCCTCGGAAAACGGCAGGTAGAAATCGCCCATCGCCTTCGCCAGCTCCCGCCCGCCGTCCTCGATCAGATCCAGCTCCTCTTCCATCCGGGCCGTGAACGCCACTTCCATCACCCGCGGAAAGCTGTCCTCCAGCAACCCGTTCACGATGGTGCCGAGTTCCGTCGGTGCGAACCGGCCCTCGGCGGTCCTGACGTACCCCCGGTCCCGGATCGTCTTCACGATCGACGCGTAGGTGGACGGGCGGCCGATCCCCTGCTCCTCGAGTTCCTTGATGAGGGAGCTCTCGGAGAAGCGCGGGGGGGGCTGCGTGAAGTGCTGATTGCCGTCCAGGCCGGCGAGGGAGAGGCGGTCCCCCTGCGCAAGCGGCGGGAGGACGATCTCCTCGGGCTTCTCCCCGTCGGCGCCCGGGGAGGCGTCGCCCTTCGTTCCGTTCTCCTCCTCGGGCGGTTCCCCGTTCGCCGGCTCGTGCCGCTCCTCCGTCGCGTTCCCCTGGTACACCTGAAGGAATCCCGCGAACTTCGGGATGGACCCGCTCGCGCGGAAGAGGTATCCGCCCGCGATCCCCCCCGCCGGGTCGCAGAGGATGTCGACCGTCGTCTGCTCGAATTCGGCCGCCGCCATCTGCGAAGCCACGAACCGGTTCCAGACCAGTTCGTACAGCCGGAACTGGTCCCGGTTGAGGATCCCCTTGAGGGAGGAAGGAGGGTGCTCCATGGAGGTGGGCCGAATCGCTTCGTGGGCGTCCTGCGCCGACTTCCGGTTCCGGAACGCGTTCGGGTTCCCGGGCAGGAACGGTTCGCCGTATTCCCGGCGAATGAGGTCGCGGACCGCCGCGACCGCCTCGTCGGCGACCCGGACCGAGTCGGTCCGCATGTAGGTGATGAGCCCCACCAGTCCCGCCCCGGGGATCTCGACCCCTTCGTACAGGGATTGCGCGACCATCATCGTCCGGTGCGCCTGCATCCGCAGCGCGCGGGACGCTTCCTGCTGGAGCTTGGACGTGGTGAACGGCGCCGGCGCCAGGCGGCGCCGCTGCTTCTTCCGGACCTCGCGAACGACGAAGGGACCGTTCTCGACGGCGGCCCGCAACGCGGCGGTCTCCTCCCCGTTCCGCGGACGAATCTTCTTTCCGCCCGCTTCCACCAGTTTGGCGGGAAACGGCGGCGGGACCTCCGCCGAAAGCCGCGCGGTCAGGGACCAGTACTCCTCCGGGACGAACGCGAGGATTTCCTTTTCGCGGGCGCAGACCATCTTCACCGCCACCGATTGCACGCGGCCGGCGGAAAGCCCGCGGCGGACTTTCGTCCACAGCAACGGGGAAAGGGTGTACCCGACGATCCGGTCGAGTATCCGGCGCGCCTGCTGGGCGTCGAACTTGTTCCGGTCGAGCGGCCTCGGCGCCGCCATCCCCTGGGCGATCCCCTTTTTCGTGATTTCGTGGAACAGCACGCGGTGGATCACCGGCGACGCCGAACCCGCCGCCTTCCTCCCTTTGGGGGGAGCGGCCGTGCGGGAGCCTTTCCGCTTCATCCGCTTCTCGCCGTCCTGCCGGATGGCGTCCGCGATGTGCCACGCGATCGCCTCCCCTTCCCGGTCGGGGTCGGGTGCGAGGTACACGGTATCGACCGATCGGGCCGATTCGAGAATCTCCCCGAGCACCTTCTTGCGGTCCTTGATGACCACGTACGAGGGAGCGAAGCCGTGCTCCACGTCCACGCCCATCCGGCTTTTCGGCAGATCCTTCACGTGCCCCATCGAGGACAGGACCTGGAACCCCCGCCCCAATATCTTCTGTATCGTCTTGGCCTTCGCGGGCGACTCGACGACGACTAACGACTTGGCCATTCTCCCTCCGACGCATGTCCCGGGGCGGTTCCCCCGGCGCTCAAGACTTCCTCTTATAATAGTCCCCCGGCCTTTTTTCAACCAGATTCGCCACTTCCAGCTCCATCAGCGCCGGCAGCAGCTCGGATAACGGCGACGAAAGCGCGGCCGATATCTCCCCTGCGTGTCGCTTCCGGCTCAGGAATTCGATGATCCTCCCTTTCAGACCCGCATCCCGCGCCGGCGACGGCGCCCCGAGGGCGTCCAGTACGTCGACGGCGGAGCAGACCGGGGCCGCCCCCTCCCGGAGCAGGCGGTTGCTCCCCGCGGTGTGCGCGAACCACGGGTTCCCCGGCACCGCCATCACCTCCCGCCCCTGCTCCAGCGCGATGCGGGCGGTGATCAGCGCGCCGCTGCGTTCCGGCGCCTCGGCCACGACCACCCCCGCGCACAGGCCGCTCACGATCCGGTTGCGGGCCGGGAACCGGCGCGGCAGCGGGAGCGATCCCGGGGGGTATTCCGAGTAGATCGCCCCCCCTTCCAGGATCTCCGCGCGCAGGCCGGCGTGCTCGGGCGGGTACGTCACGTCCACCCCGCACCCGAGAACGGCGACCGTCCCGCCCCCGCCCCGAAGCGCCCCTCGATGCGCCGCCGCGTCGACCCCCCGCGCCATTCCGCTCACCACGACGCACCCGGCCGCCGACAGCTCCTCCGCCAGGACACGAGCGAACTCCCTCCCGACGGCGGTGGGAGTCCGGCTTCCGACCACCGCTACGGCGACGCCGCCCGTCCACGGCGGACCGGCCCGGTACAGCACCAGCGGAGCGCCGCGGATTTCGAGGAGCGGTTCGGGGTACTCCCTTTCCCCGAAGGCGACGATCGCGATGCTCGCCCGGGCGCACGCCTCCCGTACGGCTTCGACGCGGTCCCCCGCGGCCGGGGAGTCCAGGGACATGCGCCCCTTGTCGAGGAGCGATCGTTCGGAACCGGGAGGGACGCCGGCGAACGGCAGAGGGGACGGCGCCCCCCCGGATCGAAGGCGCCGAAGGTGGTCCACGGTGAACCCTTCCGTGAGGGAGAGCCTGAGAAACGTGTCGAGGACCGACGCGGAGAGGCCAGGATCGTCCATGGGGGACCCCCGGGAGGTTTCCCCCATGGACATCAAATGTCGTGCCGCCCGTGAATGCCGGGCGCGCGGCTACTTCGCCGGAATCCCCCGCAGCGCGGAAACGCCGGCGGCGAACGACTCCGTCCCGCTCGCCACGTACGCCGTCGAGAAGTCCGGGTTCACACGGACGATCACGGCCCTGGCCGCCTCGGTCCGCACTTTACCGCCGGAATCCCTCGACGATCCGACGGCAAGGGATGCCGGGGCGAACACCCGGAACACGTTCCCCTGCGCCACGCCCGCGGACGCCCCCTTGTCGAGGTAGACGAAATCGCCGGGTGCGATCTCCTTGTTCAGCTGCCTTGCGGTGATGACGACCGACGGGATCCCCTCTTCCCCCGGGACGATCTTCACGCGGGAATACGCGGGGATCTCCTCCGACAGGAGGTCTTCCCGGGTGATGTCCTCGAACGACTGGCGGACCTTGCCGGATAACTGTCCGTCCACCGACGGTCCCACCTGGATGATCCCGATCAGGTACTTCACGTATCCGGAAACCGGTCTCCCTCCCGCGGGAACCATGATCGGTCCCCGGACCCTGTACACACCGAGCATCTGCCCCGCGGGGACCGTCTTGTCGAGGCCGAGATACACCGCGTCGTTCTCCGCGAAACCCACCTTCGAGTCCTTGCCGCCGCGGATCCGCCCGATCCCCTTCGGCGCATCCCGGACAAACTCCCCCGCCCGGACGAAATCCTCCGGCAGGCTGTCGAGGTCCCGATCCCCGGGCCCCGCGGCGGGGGCGACGGCAGGGACCGGCTTCGCCTCCTCGGCGGGCGGGGCGACCGGCTCAGGGGCCGCCGCCGGAGGCGGCTCGACCTTCATCGTGATTTCCCGGGGGGGAGGCGGCACGATCACGACCTTGATCCCGGGGTAAATGTAGTGCGGATTGGTGATGAACCGGTTCCGTTCCCATATCTCGGTCCACTTCCACGGGGATCCGAGATGTTTTGCCGAGAGGTCCCACAGAGTGTCCCCCTCCACGACCGTGTGGACGATCCCGCCGGCGGGCGCGTTCGCCTCCGCCGGGGCTGCTTCCTGCTGCGAGAATGCGCGGACCGGAAGGAGGAACAGCGTCCCGATCACCGCAACCGCCCAGACGAACCGTGAAGGCCTCATCATCGGAGAACCTCTTTTCCCCGCCCGGAGGGCGC
>JACRNP010000118.1 GCA_016234845.1 Deltaproteobacteria bacterium
GAGCGGACCGTTCCAGCACCTCCTGCAGCCGGGAAACATCGGCAAGCTGACGCTTCGGAACCGGGTCATCTTCAACCCGTGCGAGACGCTCTACGCGACGGTGGACGGGGAGGTCACCCAGAAGCTCATCGACTTCTACGTACAGCGGGCGGGCGGAGGGGCGGGGCTCCTCGTGGTGCACTCCGCCCAGGCGTGCACCCGGCTCGACCCGAATGATCCGTTCCCGCACTCCCTGCGGGTCGACGACAACGCCTACATCCCGATGATGGGGGAGCTGACCGATGCGGTCCATCGCGTCGGGGGAAAGATCGCCATACTCGTGTCCGCGGGAGGGGGAGCCCAGTCGATGGGATTCCCGTACGACCGCGGACTCGAGGGGATGATGGAGATCCAGAACGTCGGGGCGAGCGAGGAGCAGTCGTTCGTCGCGCAGCGGCGCGTCCGGAAGCTTTCCGTCGAGGAGATCCGGAAGATCATCGAGGTGTACGGGATGTCGGCGCGGCGGGTCATGTACGCCGGGTTCGACGCGTTCTACATCCACGCGCTGGGGGGGTACCTCATTTCGCAGTTCATCTCCCCTCGGTTCAACACGCGTAACGACGAGTACGGCGGGGATTTCGACCGCCGGATGAGGTTCCTCAGGGAAATCGTGGAATCGTGCCGAAAGAACGTCGGCCCGGACTTTCCGCTGGTCATCCGGATGTCGATCGACGAGTTCTTCCCCGGCGGCCGGGGCGTCGAGGAGTCGATCCGGATCGTTCAGGCACTCGAGCAGCTCGGCGTCAACGCGGTCGACGCCGGTGCGGGTCTGTACGAGTCGATGCACATGATCATCCCGCCGATTTACCTTCCGAAGGGGGTTCTTACGGATCTGGCGGCCGCGGTGCGCCGCGAGGTCAAGATTCCGGTGATCACCCAGGGGCGGTTGTACGATCCCGAGCTCGCCGAGAAGGTCCTGGCGGAGGGAAAGGCCGATTTCATCGGCATGACGCGGGGGATCCTGGCGGACCCGTGCTGGCCGAACAAGGTCCGGGCAGGAAAAATCGACGAGATCCGCCGCTGCATATCCTGCAACCAGTGCATCGACCGGGCGCTGAAAGGGCTCACCATCCGCTGTGCCATCAACCCGGTGGCCGGGCGGGAAAGCGAGTTCATGAAGGCGCCGGAGAAGGCGCCGAAATCCCGGAAGGTCGTGGTCGTCGGGGGGGGGGCCGCCGGGATGGCGGCCGCCCAGGTCGCGGGCGAGAAGGGGCACAAAGTGGTTCTCTTCGAGAAGGAAGGGCGCCTCGGGGACGGCCAGTTGAAGCTGGCCTGCGCCGCCCCGTTCAAGGAGGAGTACGGGAACATCGTGAAGTTCTACGAGAACCAGTTTGCAAGGATGAAGAACGTAAGGATCGTTCTCGGCAAGGAGGCGGGCATTCCCGACCTGGAGAAGGAATCGCCCGACGTCGTCATCCTCGCCACCGGGGCTACGTCCGTGGTTCCTCCCATCGAGGGAGTGAACGGCAAGAACGTGGTGTTGCTGAACGACGTCCTCTCCGGGAAGGTCGTGGTGAGGGGGAAGGTCGTCATCGCCGGAGGCGGTTGCGCGGGATCCGGCGGCGCCGACTTCCTGAGCGACAACGGGAAGGAAGTGACCATCGTCGAGATGATGAACGACTGCGCCCTCGACGAGGAACTGATCACCCGCCTCGCCTTGATGGCCCGGCTGAAGGAGAAGCACGTGCAGATGATGACCGGGCACATCATCCGCCGCTTCATCCCGGAGGGGGCCGTGGTCGCCGACAAGGACGGGAAGGAATCGACGATCCCGGCGGACTTCATCGTGCTGGCTTTCGGGGCGGAATCGTACAACCCGCTGGAGAAGAAGGCGCGGGAGAAGTTCCAGGAGGTTCACGTGGTAGGCGACGCAAGACAGCCGAAGAAGATCCGCGAGGCGATCGAGGCCGGTTTCTTCGCGGGCCATCTGACCTAGATAAAGGAGAGCCAGGAGATGGGCGACCTGATCAGTACGCTCAAGGGAATTGTGGGGGATGACCACGTCCTCACCGATCCCGGACGCAGGGAGTACTATTCCACGGACTTAAGCCACCTCCCCCGGGAGGTGGCCGAGGCCGTGATCCAGCCGGCAAGCGTAGAGGAACTGTCGCGCGCCGTGCGCGCGGCGACTTCGGCGGGGTACGCCGTCATCGGACGCGGAGGCGGCACTTCCTACACGAAGGGATTCACCCCGGAACGGACAAAATCCGTGATCGTCGACATGCGGAGGATGAACCGCGTCGTCGAGATCAACGCGGAAGACATGTACGTCACGGTCGAGTGCGGGTGCACGTGGAAAACCTTGTGGGAAGCCCTGAAGGAGAAGGGGCTTCGCACGCCGTATTTCGGTCCGCTTTCGGGGATGTACTCCACGGTCGGCGGTGCGCTGTCGCAGAACAGCCTGTTCCTCGGATCGGGGGTATACAACACCGTCGCGGAGAGCTGCCTGGGCCTCGAAGTCGTCCTGTCGGACGGGACCGTTCTCCAGACGGGTTCCGCGGCGCACAAGACCAGCAACGCATTCTACCGGCATTTCGGGCCGGACCTGACCGGGATCTTCACGGCGGACACCGGCTCCTTCGGGATCAAGTCGAAGGCGACCTTCCGCCTCATCCCGCAGCCCGGCGCGACCGAATGCTGCTCGTTCGGTTTCGAGACCCTGGCGGAGATGCTCGAGGCGCAGATCGAGATCGCGCGCCTGCGCGTGGCCGCCGAGTGCTACGGGTTCGACCCGTACTACAACGCCGCCTTCGAGAAGAAGGGCTTCACGCTGCGCGAAAGCCTCCAGCTCCTGGCCAATATCGGGAAATCGGGGAAGTCGGTCGTGGAGGGGATCAAGGGGGTGGTGAAGACCGCGGCGCACGGGAAGCGGGTCCTGAAGAACATCAACTACTCCCTCCATTCGGTCATGGACGGGCTGGACGAGGCCGCCGCGCGGAGTTCCCTGGAAGCGGTGAAGAAGATCTGCTCCCGGAACGGGGACGAGATCCCGAACACCTTGCCGATCGCCTTCCGGGCGCAGCCGTTCGGCGGGGTCCGCATCGTCGTGCTAGGTGCCGACGGGGAGTGCTGGGTCCCGATCCACGGGTTCTTCCCACTGTCCCGCGCGCAGGCCGCTGCTTCCGCCACGGAAAAATTCTTCCACGACCGGGCGGACCTCATGAAGAAGTTCGACATCCGGTATTCCTACCTGACCTGTTTTTCCGGGACCGAATTCGTCATCGAGCCCAGCTTCTACTGGTTCGACAAGATCCCGCAGTCGGTCCTGGGCCTCATCTCCGGCGAGGAGATGGAGGAGCAGTGGAAGGCCATACCGGAGAACCTGCCGGCGCGCGAGGCGGTGGTCGGCATGCGGAACGACCTCCGGCGGCTGTATTTCGAACTGGGGGCGTGCCACCTCCAGATCGGGAAATGGTACCCCTACAAGGACGCGATGAAAAACGAAGGGCTCTGGAGGCTTCTCGAGGGGGTGAAGGGAGTCCTGGACCCTTCCCGGATGATGAACCCGGGAGCGCTAGGCCTATAGCGGTAACTTGTTATAAATAAAAAGATAATTGTGTATGAGAAATGCCGACCTACCAGTCGGTCGGTTTTCGTGGTAAGGTGGATTCATCCCGGACGCGCGGCCTTGACGACGCGGGTCGGATCGAAACGGAGGACGGGCGGATGCATTTCGCGACGCTGCTCTTCGAAGTGGAAGGAAATATCGCCTTCATCACCTTCAACCGGCCCAAGGTGCTGAACGCGTTCAATACCGCAATGCTCCGGGACTGCATCCGGGCGCTCGAACATTGCCGGGACACCGAGGATATCCGGGTCGTCGTCTTCCGGGGCGCGGGGGAGAAAGCGTTCAGTGCGGGCGCCGACATCTCGGAGATCCAGGGGAACGATCCGCTCCGCCAGAGAAAGTACAACCTCCTGTGGATCGAATTCTTCCGGCTCGTCGAGACAATCCGCAAGCCGATGATCGCGTCGGTCCACGGGTACGCCCCGGGCGGCGGGACGGAGTTGACGCTGTGCTGCGACATCGTCATCGCGAGCGATGACGCAAGGTTTGCGCTGGCGGAGATCAATATCGGCGTGATCCCCGGGGCGGGGGCGACGATCCGTCTGCCGCGATGGGTGGGAAAGGCCAAGGCGATGGAGATCCTCATGACCGGGGATTTTCTGGACTCCGCGGAGGCCCACCGGATCGGGCTGATCAACCGGGTCGTCCCCAGGCAACAGTTGGCGGATGCGACCCTCGCCATGGCAAGGAAAATCGCACAGAAATCCCCATTGGCCCTCGCGGCGGCGAAAGCTGCCGTGAACGTGGGCGCGGAAATGGACCGGGACAGGGGGATCGATTACGCGCTCTGCGAATTCCTTCTGCTTTTCGCCTCCGAGGACCAGAAAGAGGGGATGAGAGCCTTCATCGAAAAACGCGTTCCGAACTTCACCGGAAGATAGCCGGAGCGGATTGCGCGGTCGACTTCGCATCAGGCGAAAAACCCTGGGGGAAAACGGTTGGAAAGCGAAAACGCACAGCATATGAGGCAGATGATCCTGGACGCCGCGGTAAAACTTTTCCAGGCAAAGGGATACATCAACACCTCGATGGACGAGATCGCCGAGTCGGTGGGATTGACGAAGGGCGGTCTCTATCACTACGTCGAGAAGAAGGGGGACCTCCTCAAGGATATCCATAACCAGATCCTGGACACGTTTTTGGAGCGTGTCGGGAGGGCGATGGAGGGGGGGGGCTCCCCGGAGAACAAGGTCGGCAAATGGATGGAGGCGCACGCCTCGGTCACCCACGATTACCTCGGGCACATGAAGGTGTTTTTCACGGAGATCGACAACTATTCGGAGGAGATGCTGCTCGCCACCTCCCGAAAGCGGCAGCAGGCGCAGGAAATGCTGATCGAAATCCTGCAGGCGGGTATGTCCCAGGGGAAGATCCGGGCGGACATCAACCCCCGGATTGTAAGCTTCCTCCTTCTCGGAATGATGAACTGGCTCTACATATGGTACCGCCCCAATGGTCCGCTCAGTCTGGACGAAATCCTCTCCAACATGAAGGGGATGGTGACCGGCGGCCTCGAAATCGGCCGTGGGACCGGAAAAGGAGAAACGCCGCATGAATGTTCCGCCGGAAAAGATGCTCGCAATGTACAGGATGATGAACCTTATTCGAAGGTTTGAACTCCGGGCCTCCGAGCTTTTCAGGGACGGCAGGTTTCCGGGGTGGATCCACGTGTGCGTCGGGCAGGAGGCCTCCGTGACGGGAGCGTGCTTCGCCCTGCGCCCGGACGATTACATCTGCCCCACGCATCGGGGACACGGGCAGAGTCTGGCGAAGGGGATACCGCCCGAACGGATGATGGCGGAACTCTTCGGGAAGAAGACCGGGACGAACCTCGGCCGCGGCGGATCGATGCACCTCTGCGACATGGAGAAGGGGATTCTCTGCGGGGTCGCCATCCTCGGGGACGGCCTCCCGATGGCGGCGGGAGCGGCGATGTCGGCCAAGCTCGCCGGGAACGGGCGCGTGGCGCTGGGATTCTTCGGCGAGGGGGCGAGCAACGAGGGGATCGTCCACGAGACGATGAACCTCGCGGCTCTGTGGGACCTCCCGGTAGTCTTCTTCTGCGAAAGCAACCAGTATGCGGAGCTGTCCCACCGCTCCGCCCACCTGAAGGTGGACACCGTGGCGGCGCGCGCGGCGGGGTACGGGATGCCGGGAGTGACGGTCGACGGGAACGACGTGCTGGAGGTCCTTCAGGCGACTTCCGATGCGGTCGGGAGGGCGCGGTCCGGGAAGGGGCCGACGCTGATCGAATCCGTCACCTGCAGGCTCCACGGCCATTACGAGGGGGATCCCCAGGTGTACCGCGTCCCGGGGGACATCGACGAGTGGAGGAAAAAGGACCCGATCGCCCGACTCGAGGAGAAGCTCATGAAGGAGGGCGTTCTCGACGCGAAGTCGAAGGAGACGGTGATCGGGGAAGTCGACCGGACGATCGCCTTCGCCGTGGAGTTCGCAGAGAAGAGCCCATACCCGGCGCCCGAGGAGGCGCTGGAGCTGGTCTACGCCTGAGCGCGGCGGGACACGCCAACACCAACGGGGGAGTCACGTGAGAGAGATCAAGTTCTGGCGGGCGTTTCAGGAAGGATTGTCGGAGGAGATGCGGCGCGACCCGGCCATCCTCTACTTCGGGGAGGACGCCGGCGGGAACGTCGGCGGTCCCTTCGCGCTGGCCAAGGGGCTGCAGGACGAGTTCGGGGAGAAGCGGGTGTACGACACACCGGACAGCGAGGCCGGGTACGTCGGGCTCGCGATCGGCCTGGCCGCCACCGGGTACCGCCCGGTGGTGGACATCTCGTTCATGGATTTCACCCTCGTGGCGATCGACCAGATCGTCAACATGGCGGCGAAACTCCGGTACATGAGCGGCGGAGCCCCGAAGGCGCTCCCGCTCGTGATCCACACGATGGCGGGCGGCGGACGCCGGGCCGGCGCGCAGCATTCGCAGAGCCTCGAGGCGTGGTTTGCGCACATCCCGGGGCTGAAAGTGATCGCTCCGTCAAACCCCCACGACCTCAAGGGAGCGCTGAAATCGGCCCTCCGGGACGACAATCCCGTGATCGTGATGAAGCACAAGGCCATCCTCGGGATGAAGGGGGAGGTCCCGGAAGGGGAGTTCACGGTCCCGTTGGGGAAGGCCTTTGTCAAGCGGGAGGGGACCGACGCGACGATCGTTGCGGTGTCCCACATGGTCAACGTGTCGCTGCAGGCGGCGGCGAAGCTCCAGGAGGAAGGGATCAGCGTGGAGATCGTCGACCCGCTGTCCCTGAGCCCGCTGGACCGGGAGACGATCGTGGCCTCGGTGCGCAAGACCGGCCGCCTCGTCACCGTGCACGAGGCGTGGAGCCCGTGCGGCATGGGGGCGGAGATCGGCGCGGTCGTGTTCGAGGAGTGCTTCGATTTTCTCCAGGCCCCGCTGGTCCGCGTCGCCTCCAGCTTCAACCCGTTCCCCTACAGTCCGGGAATGGAGGATTTCACGATTCCGGGCGTTCCGCGGATCGTGGAGGGCGTGCGGAAGGTCTTGGAGAGCTGAATCGGGCGCGGGGACGCCGAAGGAACAACATGGTCGGGACAGGGGGAAGTCGATGGAATTCGAGATGACCGACGAACAGCGGATGTTGCAGGATATGGCGAGGGAGTTCGCCCGGAAGGAGATCGCCCCCGTCGCCAGGGAGCTCGACCGGGATCGCCGGTTCCCGTATGAGCTCTGGAGCAAGCTGAGAGAGCTGTCCCTCCCCGGGATCCTCGTGCCGGAGGAGTACGGAGGCCAGGGGCTGGACCCCCTGACGTACGCGATCGTGCTGGAGGAACTGGCCCGCGCGGACGATTCCTTCGCCGCGATCCTCCAGGTCCACGTCCTCGTGACCGAGATGTACCGGCTGTACGCGAGCAGGGAGCACAAGGAGAAGATCCTGCCGATCCTGGCGAGCGGCGACAAGTTGGGCGGGTTCGCGCTGACGGAGCCCAACGCAGGGTCGGACGCCAGCGGGATCCTGACCCGGGCGGAGCGGAAAAAGGGGAAATGGATCCTCAACGGGACCAAGATGTTCATCACGAACTGCGGGACCGACATCAGCTTCGGCCCGATCGTGATGGCGATTTCCGGCAAACAGCCCGACGGGAAGAAGGAGATGAGCTCCTTCATCGTCCCCACCGGGACGCCCGGTTACATCATCGGCAGCCGGAACGATACGATCGGCTGGTGCAACATGGACAACCGCGAGCTGGCGTTCGAGGATTGCGCGATCCCCGAGGACAACCTGTTCGGGACGCGGGGGAAGGGGATCGCACAGGCGTTGGGTGGCCTGAACCTCGGGCGGATCGCGTTCGGGGCCATCTGCACCGGGCTCGCCCAGGCGTGTCTCGACGCGTCGCTCGCTTACGCCAAGGAGCGGGTCCAGTTCAATCAACCGATCAGCAAGTTCCAGGAGATCCAGTTCAAGCTCGCCGACATGGCGTTCCGGGTGCAGGCGGCACGCACGTTGACGCACAAGGCGGCGTGGCTCAAGGCCCAGGGGCGTCAGCACGCCACCGAAGCGACGATGGCGAAACTGTACGCGTCCGAGGCCGCGATGCAGTCCGCGCTTGATGGGTTCCAGATCCACGGCGGATACGGTTTCACGAGGGAGTACGACATCAATCGGTACTATCGGGATGCCAAGATCATGACCATCGGCGAAGGGACGAGCGAGGTCTGCCGGATCGTGATCGCCCGGGCTCTCGGCTGCTGACGGGGGGCGTATCCATGTCGATGCAGGTGAAGATGCCCAAGTTGGGCATGACGATGGAAGAGGGGAAGCTCCTCGGGTGGGCCCGGAAGGAGAAGGACCGCGTCCGGAAGGGAGAGGTCCTCCTTACCATCGAATCCGACAAGGAGGAGGAGTACGCGAAGATCCGTTCGGCCGGCCGTACGGCGGATCCGGCCCCGGCGGAGCCCGCCGCGGCCGAGACCGCGCCGGGGCGGTTCCCCGGAGCGTCGGCTCCCCGGGATGGAGCGGTCCGCGCCACACCCGCGGCCCGCGAGGTTGCCCGCCAGAAGGGGGTCGATCTCTCCACGGTCGCCGGAACCGGCCCGCAGGGGAGGATCACACGGGAAGACGTGCTGGCGGCCGCCCTGGAAACGGGAGCCCCCCCCGCGTCGCCGGCCCGCCTGGTCGCCACCGCCGTCGGCGGGAAGGAGAGCTTCAAGGAATTGGCCGGCGAGGAGCCGATGACCGGGATGCGGTCGGCCATCTCCCGAAACATGATGGAGAGCCTGCGGACCAGCGCAC
This sequence comes from Deltaproteobacteria bacterium, assembly GCA_016234845.1. Taxonomy (NCBI): domain Bacteria; kingdom Pseudomonadati; phylum Myxococcota; class Myxococcia; species Deltaproteobacteria bacterium. The sequence goes on from JACRNP010000118.1 coordinate 8,878, forward strand.
AGATGACCGCTTTCTCCGAGTGGGACGTGACGGCGTTCCTCCGCCTCCGCTCCCTCATCAACGCGGACGAGGGGAAGACAGGCTTCAAGGCGACCGTCCCCGGGATGATGGTGGCCCTGCTGGCGAAGGTCCTCCGGGAGATGCCGGTCTTCAACGCTTCGGTCGAGGGCGGCAGGATTCTCTACTGGCGCAACGTGAACATCGGCGTGGCGGTGGCGTTGCCGGATGGCCTGGTCGTGCCGGTGATCCACGACGCCGATCGCAAGTCGCTGGCCGAGATCCAGGAGGAGTTGTCCGGCCGGATCGAAAGGGCCCGGGCGAAGAAATTCCTCCCCGGGGATCTCTCGGGGGGAACGTTCACCCTGACGAACCTCGGCAGCTACGGGGGGGAGTGGGAGACCATCATCATCAATCCGCCGGAAGTGGCCATCCTCGGGATCGGCAAAGCGACGAGGAAACCGGTCGCGGAAGGCGACCATGTGGTGATCCGGGAGATGATGCCGGTGAGCTTCACCGTGGACCACAGGCTCATCGACGGCGAGACGTCCGGTCGGTTCCGGAAGCGGCTGAAGGAACTCGTGGAGAACCCGGGGCTGCTCTGGACCGCGGCGGTTCCGCAGAGCGGCGGAAACATCGCGGGGGAGTGATGCGCGGCAACGGGAAAAGGGTGGTGGTGATCGGCGGCGGGCCGGGGGGGTATCCCGCCGCGATCCGTGCGGCGCAGTCGGGCCTCGACGTGGTGCTGATCGACCGGGGGGGGCTCGGAGGCACCTGCCTCCATCGGGGGTGCATCCCCACCAAGCTCCTGTTGAAGGAGTCGGCCGATTACCGGAAAGCGGCGGCGTTTCCGGCCGCCGGGACGGGAATCGCGTACCCTCCGGCGGATCTGGCCGGGATGATGCGGCGGAAGGAGCAGGTGCTGGGTCAGCTCGAACGGGGGACCGCGGGGCTGCTTCGCAAGAACGGCGTGCGGGTGATCGCGGGGACCGCGTCCTTCCTCGACCCTTCCAGGGTGTTGGTGGGGGAGACCGGCGAGATCGTGGAATCCCCCGCGTTCATCGTCGCCACCGGCTCGTCCCCCTCCCGCCTCCCGGTGGAGGGGAGCGATCTTCCCGGCGTGGCGGACAGCGACGCCGCTCTCTCCCTCGAGCGGGTTCCGCGGGCCGTGGCGATCATCGGCGGTGGCGTGATCGGCCTGGAGTTCGCCCAGATGTTCCGGAACCTGGGCGCCGAGGTGACCATCGTCGAGATGCTCCCGAGGCTCCTCGCGTCGGAGGACGGCGATGTCTCGGCGGCGATCCGGGGCGCACTGGAAAGCTCGGGAATCGCGGTCCGCACGGGCGCGACCGTCGAGCGGATCGGGAAGATGCGGGGAGGATTGGGAGTCGATTTCCGGGAAGGGGGCGTGATCCGCCGCACCGATGCCGAGCTGGTACTGGTGGCCGTCGGCCGGAAACCGTCTTTCGAGGGATTGAACCCGGTGAAAGCCGGCCTCAATCCGGAGAAGGGTGCCATTCGGGTCAACGGGCGGATGGAAACCGACATACCGGGCATCTACGCGGTCGGCGACGCGGCGGGGGGCCTGATGCTCGCCCACAAGGCGACCATGGAAGGGGAGTGCGCCGCGCAAAACGCGGCGGGCATTCCGACGGTCGCGTCGTACGCCGCCATCCCGAGGGTCGTCTACACCGATCCGGAGGTGGCGTGTGTCGGGCTCACGGAGGCGGAGGCCCGGAAGCGGCACGCCCACGTCCGCGTCGGGAAGTTTCCCTTCAGCATGAGCGGCAGGGCGATACTGGAGGGAGCGCCCCACGGGTTCGCGAAGGTGATCGCCGAGGGGGAGACGGGGTGCGTTCTCGGCGTGGCGATCGTCGGTCGCCAGGCGGCCCAGGCGATCGGGGAAGCGTCGCTTGCCGTCCGGCTGGAGGCGACGGTCGGGGACTTGGCCGACCTCGTCCACCCCCACCCGACGTTTTCGGAGGCGCTGCGTGAAGCCGCGCTCGACGCAGACGGGCGGGCGATTCACATGCCTCCCGCGCCGAAATCCGCCGCCGTCGTCTGACTGCGGTCCGCATCGGCAACGCGGGAGGCGGGGAAGGATAACCCCCCGGAGATGTCCGGGGCAAGACCGAAAGGAGGAGAAGCGGATGCTCAAGATCGGGAAGGTCGAATCGCTCGGCGGCCGGACGCTTCGCACGGACGAGCCGATCGGGGAGTTGGGAATCAGCAGTTACGACAGACTGCGCGATCTGGTCAAGGCGGGCAAGACGGAGGAGGCCCTCCAGTTGATCGACTACGTCCAGCACGAGTTCAAGTGGCTCCACGACATCTACACCGATTGGACGTACGCCGACCTCACCTACATCGCGGAAACGTACGGCGAGGAGGAAATTCCGAAGTTCTACCGTTACGTGAAGAGCAAGCTCGATCTGGTCGCATACAAAGGGTACGGGAAGGTAAGCCAGCTGGAACTCATCCAGTACTTCGCGGAGGGGATGCGGGCCCACCGTTGCGGCCCCGGGGAGACCGGCTCCTTCAAGGTGTGGGAAGAGAAGGACCGGTATGTGATGGAGTTCGACCCGTGCGGAAGCGGCGGGCGCATGCGCCGGACGGGAGAGCTCGACGGAATCCCGCCGAGGACGGGCGAGCCGTTCAACCAGGGGGTAACGAAGAAAGCGTATCCCTGGTCCTGGGGGAAGAAGGGCGTTCCGTACTACTGCGTCCACTGCGCGATATGGCACGAGATCATGGCCATCGAGAAGGCCGGGATTCCCATCAAGGTGACCGACTACCAGGACGACCCGAACGCCCCGTGCCGTTGGTACTTCTACAAGACCAAGGAAGCGATCCCCGAGGAGTATTACACCCGGATCGGGATGAAGAAGGAGGGGTGAGGAGGGAGGGATGGAGATGAAACGCTCGATAAAGAGGAGGGAGTTCCTCCAGGCGGCCGGGGCCGTCGGAGTGGGGGCGGCTGCGGGAACCTTCCCGTGGAATGCGTTCGCCGCCCTCGACAAGGGGGTCGTGCACTTCGGCGGATCCCTGGCGCTCACGGGCACCTACGCGAAGGTCGCGAAATTGTACAAGGACGCCTACGAGTTCTACATGGAGACGATCAACAACAGGATCGTGGTCGGCGGGAAGACGTTCCAGGCGAAGCTCACCCTGTACGACGACGAAAACGACCCGACCAAGACGCGACCCGGTTCTCGCCCAGAGCGCCATCTGCAAGAAGTACAACCGCATACTGATCCAGGGCGGCGCGGCCACCCGGAGGGTCGACGAGGAGTACGGCGCGAACAACACGTTCACCCTCGTCAGCACCGGCGACTATTACCATGCGACCCTGATCGACGCGGTCGCGAAGTTCAACCCGCCGGTGAAGACCGTCGCGATCATCAAGATGGACGATCCCGTCTATCACGAGATCGGGAACGCGTGCAGGGATCGGTGCGAGAAGGCGGGGATGAAGGTCGTCTTCGAGGACGTCCTTCCCATGAACACCACCGACCTCAGCTCTACCGTCCTCAAGATGAAAGGCAAGCAGATCGACATGGTGATCAATACGGGATGGGACAAGATCCTCGCGAGTTTCGTCAATGAGGCGATCAAGTACAAGCTGAAGATCAAGGTCCTAGACGGCGGGCACGCCACGATCACCCCTTTCCTGAAGGAGTCGCTCGGCAAGAAGTTGAAGAACATCTTCGGGGTCACGTTCTGGCTCCCGGAGGCGAAGACGAAACCGCTGCATTTCAAGGACAGCATCGAGTTCGGCAAGAAGTTCCATGCCCGGTTCGGGTACGAACCTGCGTATCACGTGGCGCTTGCGACGCAACTGATGGAGCTCTACGAGACGGTCCTCAAGGGGAGCAACCCGAAGGATCCCTTCAACACCGACGCGATCCGGAAGGCCCTCCTGGGGGTCGATCGGGACATGATGTACGGCCGCGTCCGGTTCAACGCAAAGGGGAGAATATACTCCGACATGCTCGTGATCCAGTGGCAGGGCGACCCCCCGAAACCGGTGATCGTAGCCCCGGCGAAGAACGCCACGGGGAAGATGATCTACCCCTCCGACCCCCTGGGGACCTGAGGGCTGCATGAACGGGACGGCGGGAGACCCCCGGAATGCGTGCGGATACGGGACCGGAGGCGGGCGGTGATCTATTTCGCCCTCCTCGGTGCGATGAAGGGCGCCGTCTTCGCGCTCGCGGGATGGGGGTTTTCCATCATCCTGGGCATCCTGGGCATCGTGAACTTCAGTCACGGAATCTTCTTCATCCTGGGCGGATACCTCACGTTCACCTTCGCCAAGGCAGGACTCTCCCCCTGGCTTGCCATCCTGGCCGCGTCGTCCCTGGTGAGCGTCTACGCCCTGGCGATCCAGCGTGTCTTCATCAACCGGGTGATGGCCCGCTCCCACATGATGGTGCTGGTTCTCACCGTCGGGCTGGCGATCGTGGCACGCGAGACGATGGGGCTCGTCTTCGGGTTCAACGAGCGGCTCCTCATCATCGAGGGGGTGAACGAGCGCACCGTGGCGCTGTTCGGGAACGAGTTTCCCCTCGTGGAGGCCGTCGCGTTCGCCCTGTCGGTGGTCATCTTCGGATTCTTCTCCTGGTTGTTCCGCCGCACCGCTACCGGACTGCGGCTCCGGGCCATCGGTGAGAACACGGAGATCGCCAGGATCCTCGGAATGAACGTCGGCGGAAGCTACGTCATCGCGATGCTCCTGTGCGGGTTCTGGACCGGTCTCGCGGGAGGGCTGACGATCTTCGTCGTCCCGATGGACCTTCATCAGGACGTCTACTGGACGGTCATGAGCTTCCTCGTGGTTGTCGTCGGGGGAACCGGGAACCTGGCGGGGACATTCCTGTCGGCGATCCTCATCGGGGTGATCCTCTTCCTCAGCTCGATCTACGCTCGAGGGTACAGCGATTCCATCCTGTATGTCCTCCTGTTCCTCCTGATGCTCGTGAAGCCGACCGGGCTTTTCCCTTCGAAGATGATCGTCGCGGAGAGGAAGTAGCGGCCGATATGGGAACCGTCGGGAAAGGGATCTTCCTCAACCGGGACCGGTACCTTCTCCTCGCGCTGGCGGGGGCCACCCTCCTCTGCCTGGGCCCTGCCCTCCTCGACGCCTACTGGCTCAAGTTCGTCTCGTTCCTGATCATCAGCCTGATCATCGCCTGTTCGTGGAACCTCATCGGCGGTTACTGCGGGTACTTCAGCTTCGGGCACGGTCTTTTCTTCGGCGTCGGTTCCTACACCATCGCCATCGCGGTGCTCCGGTTCGGCGTCCATCCGTACCTCGGAATGTTCCTGGGGGGGGTGGTAAGTGCGGCGGTTGCGCTTGCCATAGCCCCCATGCTCCGGCTGAAGGGATTCAACTTCGCCCTGACGACCCTGGCGCTGCTGGAGGCGGCGCAGGTGATCTTCCGGAAGTGGGAGTTCACCCGGGGGTTGAAGGGTTGGGACCTTGGGTGGTCGTTCCCACCCCTCATGAGCGACGCACGATACTACTACCTCCTGGTCCTCGTCTTCTTCCTGACGATGGCCTCCCACATCGTGTTCCTCTCCTCGCGGATCGGGTTCGGTACCGCGGCCCTCAAGGAGGACGACCTGATGGCGCGGGGGATCGGGATCAACTCCACGTTGACGCGGGTGTGCGCCTTCGTCCTGTCCGCCTTCTGGGTCGGGGTGACGGGTGCGATCTACGCTCCGATGATCACCTACATCAGCTCCCAGGCGATCTTCGCCCTCTCCTGGTCCGTGAAGCCGATCATCGTGAGCATCTTCGGCGGGATCGGCACGCTGGCCGGACCGATCGTCGGCGGTGCGATCCTCATCTTCGTGGACCAGATGCTGTGGGAGCGGTTCCTCGAGTATCACACACTGATCTACGGCGTCCTTCTCGTGGCGATCGTCACGTTCCTGCCGGGCGGACTGCTGAGCTACACCGGTCGCGTGACCGCCTGGTTCAGGCCCAGCCCGGTCCTTCCCGAGGCGGAAACCCATGCTCCTTCACGTTGACGCCGTCAGCATCGCGTTCGGGGGGGCATGCGCCCTGTCCGACGTGTCGTTCCGCGTCGACGGGAACGGCGTGAAGGGGCTGATCGGCCCAAACGGGGCCGGGAAAACGACGCTTTTCAACGTGATCACGGGGTTCTACCGCGCGGACGCGGGGAGGGTATACCTGTCCGGAAGGGATATCACCCGGCTGCGCCCGCACGTCATCGTGCGCTCCGGGGTCGGGAGGACGTTCCAGAAGCCCTCTCTTGCGTGGCACCTCACCGTGTTCGAAAACGTCCTCCTCGGGAGCATGAACAATCGCGTCCTAGGGTTCGCCGTCCGCCGTTCCCGCCGGAAGGAGTGGACGGAGGAGTGCCTGCGGTCATCCGGAATCCCGAAGGAGGCCTGGCAGGAGCCGATGTCGCGGGCCGGGATCCTGCTCGTGAAGAAGGTCGAGTTCGCCCGGGCCGTCTCCCTCTCTCCGGATCTCGTCCTTCTGGACGAGATCTGTTCGGGCCTGTCCCACGACGAAACGGACGAACTGCTGTCGATGATCCGGGGACACGTGGAGCGGAACCGGTGCGGGGTGCTCTTCGTAGAGCACGACCTGCGGGCAGTCCGGAATATCTGTTCCGACGTCGTCGTGCTGGATTTCGGTTCGGTCATCTACGACGGGGACATCGGGAGGGCGTTCGAGGATCGCCGGGTCATCGAAGCGTACATCGGGGGCGCCGATGCTTGAGGTGTCGGCTCTCAACGTCTGGTACCAGAAGGCGATGGTCCTGTTCGACGTCGCCGTGCGGGTCGAGGAGGGGACCTTCGTTTCCATCATCGGCCCGAACGGGGCGGGGAAAACGACGCTCCTGCGGAGCATCGTCAACCTGCACGAAAAGAAGACGGGTCGGATCTCGTTCGCGGGAAGGGACATCACCCGGGACCCGGCGCACCGGATCCTCCGGAGGGACATCGCTTACGTGCCGGACTACCGCGGGGTCCTCCGGACCCTCACCGTGATGGAGAATTTCCAACTGGTCCGAGACCGGTACCCTTCCGCGGCCGATTTCCGGAACGAGGTGGACTCGATCCTCAAACGGTTCCCCCACCTGAAGCCCCGGTGCGGGATGCCGGCCTCGCTGCTGAGCGGAGGCGAGCAGCAGATGCTGGCGGTCGCTCGGGCCCTCCTCATGAAGCCCAGGGTCCTGCTGATCGACGAGCCGTCCATAGGCCTGTCCCCCCTCCTCGTGAAGGAGATTTTCCGCCATCTCGGGAACCTCACGCGGCAGGGGATGTCGGTCCTTATGGTCGAGCAGAACGTCGTCCGCAGCCTGGAGGCATCCGACTACTGCTACGTCATGGAGAAGGGGAAGGTCGTTCTCGAGGGGGAAAGCCGGGCGCTCGCGGCGATGGACGATGTTCAGGAGAAATATTTCGGCAGGACCACGAGATAAGGGACCGACAGGAGGAGCGGCAATGCGATATGAACTGACGCCGGAACAGGAGATGATCCGGGAGAACGCCCGGAAGTTCGCGCAGGAGGTGATCGGCCCCCGGGCGGAGGAACTCGAGGAGAGCGGAAAGTGGCCGTACGACACCTGGGAGAAGATGCGGGCGCTTGGATACACCGGGGTGAACATCCCCGAAAAGTACGGCGGGCCGGGCCTGAAAATCCTCGATTATGTCCTCATCCTCGAGGAGTTCGCCCGAGCCGACGACGCGTTCGCCACGTCGTACCAGGTGCACCAGCTAGTGAGCGACATGTTCCTCCTGTACGGGTCCGATCGACACAAGAACACCTATCTCCCGATCTTGGCGAGCGGGGAGAAGATGGCCTCGTTCGCGCTCACCGAGCCCAACGCCGGATCGGACGCCAATGCGATCCAGACCCGGGCGATCCTGTCGGGCGGCGAGTGGGTCATCAACGGGACCAAGATCTTCATCACCAACGCGGGGCTGGAGAACAGCCTGGGCGTCATTCTGATGGCCGTCACCGGGCTGCGGGAGGACGGAAGGAAGGAGATCAGCAGCCTGATCGTCCCGAAGGGGGCGCCGGGTTTCCACATCGGGAACAAGTTCCGGAAGATCGGCTGGAACATCATGGACACCCGCGAGCTGATCTTCGAGGATTGCCGCATCCCCGAAGGGAACCTGTTCGGTGAGCGAGGGAAGGGGATCGCCCAGGCGCTCGGCGGGTTGAATCTCGGGCGGATCGCATTCGGCGCGATCGGCGCGGGAATCGCCCAGGCGGCCCTGGACTACTCCCTCAGGCACGCCAGGGAACGGGTCCAGTTCGGGAGTCCCATCTGCAAGTTCCAGGCGGTCCAGGCCAAGCTGGCGGAGATGGCCGTGAACGTCGAAGTGGCGCGGTTGCTGACGTACAAGGCGGCGTGGCTCAAGGATCAGGGGCTTCCGCACCACACCGAGGCGACGGTGGCGAAGCTCGTCTCCTCGGAGATGGCGGTCAAGAACGTCATGATGGGATTCCAGATCCACGGCGGGTACGGGTTCATGAAGGAGTACCCGATCTCGAGGCTGTACCGGAACGTCAAGATGATGGAAATCGGCGAGGGGACAAGCGAAGTCTGCCGAATGGTGATCGCGCGCGATCTCGGTTGCTGAACCGGACCGACACAGGGCATCCGAAAGGAGCGAATGGATGAACGGAACCGATATCACGAAAGTCAACATGACGACCCGGCAGTTGATGCGGGAGGCGACCCGCGCCGCAAAGGACCGGCCCTACCTTCACTACGTCCCGAGGGGGGCCGGAGACACCTTCGGCGATTTCGAGGCCAAGGTGAACCGGATATCGAACCTCCTCGTTCGCCGGTACGGAGTGAAGCAGGGCGACAAGGTGTGCACGATGGCGGAGAATATCCCGGAGCTCCTCTACACGATCATGGCGATAACAAACATCGGCGCCGTCTGGGTCCCGATCAACAGCATGCTCATCGGCGAAAGCCTGCGCTATATCATCGACGCCTCCGACGCGTCGTATGTCTGCGTCTCGGCGAAGTACCATGAAGCCATGTCCCAGTCGCTCGTCAACACGACCCATCACGTGACCACGCTTCCCCTCGAGAAGTTCCCGGACATGGCCCGGGAGGAGATACCGGAGTTCGGGAGCCCGGCCCGGCCGGACGACCTCTCGATGATCATCTTCACCTCCGGGACGACGGGATTCCCGAAAGGCGTGATGCATACCCACAACACCTATATCCGTACCGCGGTTCGGGGGCTGGAGGCGCTCGCGACGGACGAACGCCACCGGATACATGTCTACCTCCCCTTCTTCCACGGGTGGGCGTACCTCATCATGCTGGGAGCCCTCTACTACAAGTGTCTCATGGTGATGGAGGACCGGTTCCATGCCGAGACGTACTGGGAGACGATCGAGAAGTACGGGATCACCCAGGACCATTGGACGGGGACGGT
>JACRNP010000119.1 GCA_016234845.1 Deltaproteobacteria bacterium
TCTACGCCGGCTACTTCCAGGGGATCGAGGAGCGGTACGAGTCGCTGCTGCGCTGGATCTCGTTCCTCCTTTCGACCCCCGTCGTCTTCTACTCCGGGGCGCCGTTCCTCCGGGGCGCCTTCCTGGGAGGCCGCAGCGGCACGTTCGGCATGGACGCGCTGGTGGCCCTCGGCACCCTCTCCGCGTACGGGTACAGCGCCGTCTCCATCTTCCTCGGCGGGGAGATCTACTTCGACACGGCGACGATGATCGTGACGCTGATCCTCCTCGGGAGGTTCATCGAGGCGGGCGCGAGGAACCGGGCCGCGGAGACGATCTCCCGTCTGGTCCGCACGGCCCCGGCCCGGGCGCGAAGGATCCTCCCGGGCGGCGAGGCCGAGGAGGTGCCGACGGCGTCGCTTTCCCCGGGGGACGTCGTGGAAGTCGTGCCGGGGGACCGGGTACCGGCGGACGGAAAGGTGACGGGCGGGATATCGGAGATCGACGAGTCGCTGCTGACCGGCGAGTCGGCGCCGGTCGCGAAGCGCGAGGGGGACGAGATCGTCGCCGGTTCCCTGAACGGGACGGGACGCCTTCTCGTATCCGTGACGCGCGCCGGGTCGGACACGGTCCTCGCCCGGATCGCCCGGGCGGTCGAGGAGGCGCAGGCGCGCAAGGCGGGCGTGCAGCGGATCGCCGACCGGGTCGTGCGGATCTTCGTCCCGGCGTCTCGTCGGCTCCACGGCCGCCCAGTCGCGGGGAGTGCTGGTCCGCGGCGGGGACGTCCTGGAGCGGGCGGCGAAAGTGCGATGCGTCCTGCTGGACAAGACCGGCACGCTGACCGCGGGACGGCCGCGGCTGACCGACGCGCTCGGATTCGGCGTCGCCTCCGGGGAGGCGCTCCTCCTCGCCGCCTCGGTCGAGGCGGCGTCCGAGCACGCCATCGGCCGCGCGATCGCCGACGCGGTTCCGCGGGAGCGCCGTCTCGCCGTGGAGCGTTTCCGCGCGCACCCGGGGGAGGGAGTCGAGGGGGAGATCGGCGGCGTGCGCCACCTGCTGGGCAGCCCGTAGTTCCTCGCGCGGTCCGGGATCGGAATCGGGCCGGAGGCGGACGCGGCGTACCGCGGACTGGCCTCGTCCCGGAGGACGACGGTGCTTCTCTCCGACGGTTCCCGCGTCATCGGGCTGTTCGCGACGGAGGATGCGCTGCGGCCGGAGGCGGCGGAGGCGGTGCGGGCGCTTCGGAACGCGGGGATCGAGGTCGTCATGGCGACGGGGGACGACCCCGCGGTCGCGTCCCGCGTGGCGGCGGAGGCCGGCATTTCGGAGATCCGCGCGCGGGTGACTCCGGAGGGGAAGCGCGCCGAGGTCCGGGAGGCGAGACGGCGGCACGGCCCCGTGCTGGCCGCGGGGGACGGAGTCAACGACGCCCCCGCGCTCGCGGAGGCCGACGTCGGGGTGGCGATGGGGGGCGGAACGGGAGTCGCGATCGAGTCCGCCGGCGCCGCGCTGATCGGCGAGGATCTGCGGAGGATTCCCGCCTTCCTCTCGCTGTCCCGGACCGTTTTCCGGGTGATCCGGCAGAACCTGTTCTGGGCCTTCTCCTACAACCTCGTCGCCATCCCGCTCGCGGCGGCCGGGATGCTCCACCCCATCGCCGCGGCGGCGTTCATGGCCGGGAGCTCCCTCCTGGTGGTGGGAAACTCGCTGCGGATCCGGAGGTGACCTTGGGGACGACGCTCCTTCTCATCGGCATCTCGGTGGCCCTGGGCGCCGGCGCGTGGCTCCTCTTCCTGTGGGCGGTCAAGAGCGACCAGTACGACGACGTGGAGCGGCCCAAGCACCGGATGATGGACGACGAATAGCGCTTCAGGGATTCCCGACCGGCTCCCGCCCCCGGGCCGGACCCAGCACGGATTCGAGGACCTCCCGCAACTCCCGGATCCGGTACGGCTTCGCGATCACTCCGTGGAATCCGTGCCGGTGGTGGTCCGCCATCACCGGATCGGTCGAATATCCGCTGGAGACGATGGCCTTCCCGGGATCGTCAAGTCCATGATGACGGCGGAATACGGCCGGCCGCACGATTTCGCCGACCGGTACTCCTCCAGCGCGTCCTCCCCCCCCTCGACGGACACCGCGTCGTATCCGAGGTGGCCGAGGAACTCGACCGCCACGTCGCGGACCATCGCCTCGTCGTCCATGACCAGAACGCGCGTTTTCTCCCGGGGCGGAGGCTCCCGCGGCGCGGCCGCATCGGCCGCTGCGACCGCGGACGCGGGCAGATAGATCCGGAAGGTCGTCCCGTGCCCCCTCCTCGAATCCACCGTGATGAGGCCTCCGTGCTGTTTCAGGACCGAGTACGCCGTCGCGAGCCCGAGGCCGCTTCCTCCGGCCTTCGTCGTGTAGAACGGGTCGAAGATCTTGTGGATGGACTCCTTCGGTATCCCGACCCCGGTGTCCTCGACCGACACCAGGACGAACGGACCCGGTTCGAGCGGGAGCGGATCTCCGGGCCCGATCTCGACGTTCCCGGCCGACAGCCGGATCGTTCCTCCGCCGGGCATCGCCTGCTCCGCGTTGGCGACGATGTTGTCGAACACCTGCGCGATCTGCGCCTCGTCGATTTCCACCGGCGCGAGGTCCGCCGGCAGGTCGATCTCGACCCGGACCGACTCCCCTCCCGGGAACCGGTCCGCCGCGTTCCGGAGGATGCCGGCGAGCGGCATCGTTTTCCGGACCGGCGCCCCTCCCTCGGAGAAGGTGAGCAGCTGGCGGGTGAGCTCGCGCGCCCGCAGGCACGCCTTCTCGGCGCGGTCCAGGTTCCCCTGGATGTCCGTCGGCGACGCGGAGCGGATGCGCGCCATCGAGATGTTCCCCAGGATCCCGGTCAGCAGGTTGTTGAAGTCGTGCGCGATCCCTCCCGCGAGGACGCCGATCGACTCGAGCTTCTCCGCCTTCAGGTGCTCCTCCACGTGGAGCTTCCGGGCCGTCACGTCGTGGCAGATGATCCGCACCGCCACGCACTCCCCGTCGACCCGCCTCGGGGTCGCGTTCCCCTCGACGAGGATCCTTCCCCCGTCCTTCGCGAGGAGCTCCTCCGAGGGGACGACGTCGAACAGGGTGAGGCGGTCCACATCCTCCACCCGGTACCCCAGCGTCTCGAGCCACGTCCGGTTGACGTACAGGAACTTCCCGTCCGGGGACACCGTCTGGATGAACTCCATGGCGTTGTCGAAGAAATCCCGCAGCTCCTCCTCGACGCGGGCCCTTTCGCCCACCTCGTTCCGCAGCCGCTGGTTCGTCTCGTTCAGGTTCTCGAGCACGCGGGAGAAGGACGTCGCGATCGTCCCGATCGGGTCGTACCCGATGAGGTCGAGGTCCCCGAGCGCGTCGGCGTTGAGGGTCGGGCACTTCATGAGGACGAGGAGCTCGTCGGTCTTCGCGCGGATGTACCGCATGAAGAGGTCGCGTTCCTCGGCGAGCCGCCGGATCTCCGCGTGGAGACGCCCGGATTCCTCCGCGGGGACGGTCATGTCCTTCCCTCCTCCCCCGCCTCCGGGACCGCCACGCGGAGCAGGTAATGCCCATCCGGATGTTCGACGGTCACCGCGTACCCCATGTTCCGGGCCGCTTCGGAAATCGTCGGCACCGAATCGCGGTTGTCCGTCCGGATCGCGATCTCGCACTCGCCCGAAGCGAGGCCCGCGTGGTGCTCTCCGAGCGATTTCAGCGCAAGGAAGAGCGCCGCGGGGCACACCTGCCCCCTCAGGTCCAGCTCCACCGTGCGCGTCGACGCGATCGGCATCGAGCCTCCCTCCTTCAGAGAATCTTCGCCATCAACCGGCCGCCCACCCACGCTCCCGGGAACAACCCGGCCGCGAACAGAAGGCTCGGCAACGCGAGGATCGGCACCCCTCCCAGCAGGTGCCACGCGTTGCATCCGCCGCCCAGCCGCGAGGAAAGCGCCATCAGGACTCCACCGGAGAATCCGGCCAGAAGCTGTACGGCGGGGATCCTCCGGCGGAACGTAAGCTCGGAGACGAGGACGGCGGAGAGGGCGCCCCCGAGGAGGATCCCGGCGATCACGGGGAGCTGGACGGCGGAGATGTAGTCCGGCGCCGGGCCGGGTCCCCCCAGCAGCAGTTCCCCGGTGCCGGGGTGGACGACGGAGAGCGGCGTGGAGCGGAAGAACGCCAGCGACTCGAAATGGCGGGGAGCGAGGAGCGACTCCACCCAGCCCGCCATCTTGGAGTAGCTCGTGGTGATCCCGATCGGCATCCCCGTGAGGGAGCAGTACCCGGTTCCCAGGAGGGCCAGCGCGAACGCGGCCGCCCACGGAGGCACGTACCCCCTGGGAAGATCGCCGCGCCGCGACCACTTCCCCTCCCTTCGCCACCGGGCGAAGAGGAATGAAGCCGGGACGGCGATCGCGAAAACGACGATCCCCGGATCCACCGCCAGCAGCAGGGGGAACGTGACCGCGTCGACGGGCAGCCGCATGGCCGCCCGCAGCGAGGACCAGAGGGGGTGGAACTCCGCGTACGCGGCGCTCCCCGCGATCAACCCCAGGATCGCCGCCGCCGCCGGAAGGTTGCCCGCCCCCGTCTTGTACAGGGTGCCGACCACGCAGCCGCCCGCGAGCACCATTCCGACCCCGAAGACCATTCCACCCCCCAGGTGCGCCGCCGAGGGGGGCCCGAGCAGCGGAAACGGATGGAACGGGAGAAGGCCGAGCCGCCTCGCCCCCTCGAAGAGGACCATCGAGGCGACGACGGCAAGCAGGAGGTTCCTCGCAAGAAACGCGTCGCGGAAAAGGAACACGTCGCGGAAGGCGCCGGCGAGGCAGAAACCGGAGCGGTGCATGAGGAATCCGGCGATTCCCCCGACCGCCAGCCCCGAAGCGAGGATGTGCCCCCAGGATTCCATGGTGATTCCATTCGGCAAATGATTTCGAATTCTTCAGTGACGAATGGCCAGGACCGCGAGCGCCTCCACGTGGTGGGTATTCGGAAAGAAATCGTGCATTTCGAGGGAGTCGAGCGCGTAGAGGTCGGACAGCGCACGGACGTCGCGCGCCAGCGTCGACGGATTGCAGGACACGTAGCAGATCCGCCCCGGGCGGACCTCCCGCACGAGGGACGCCGCCTTCGGGGAGAGGCCGGAGCGCGGAGGGTCCAGGACCAGCTCGTCGAACCTTCCGTCCGGCCGGAACGATTCCACCCGCGCGCGCACCGGGGACACGTTCGCGATCCGGTTCTCCCGGATGTTCCGGCGCAGGCCGGAAAACGCGCGGGGGTCCCCCTCGACCGCCACGACCTCCCGGAACGAGGCCGACAGCGGCAGCGCGAAGTTCCCCGCCCCCGCGTACAGGTCCAGCAACCTCCCTCCCGACCCGTCGCGGAGGATCCCGGCGACGCGGCGGACGAGCGAAAGGTTCACGCCCCAGTTCGCCTGGAAGAAGCCGCGCGGCGACACGGCGTACGACATCCCCTCGAGCGGAAGGGAGAGGCTCTCCGTTCCCGTGCGGCGGTCCTCGAACACGGCGCCCGCGAGGGTGCCGCGGAACCGCGGGGCGAAGCGGGCGTCGTACCGGACGCCGGGAAACCAGGCGAGGACCCGCTCTCCGTCGGTCGCCACGTGAATCCCGGAGACCGGCGCGATCCGTCCCAGGCCCCGCAGGGCCGGAACGGCCCGGTTGATCGCGTCGGCCATCAGCGGGCACCGCGAAACGGGGACCAGCCGGCGCGAACGCTCGGCGTGGAACCCGACCGCCTCCCCGTCCGTCTGGAACTGACCCCGGAACCGGTACCCGAACGGCCCGCCCGGGGGGGCGATCTCGGGCGAAGCGTCCATCCGCGCGATCCGGCGGAACGACTCCCGGAGGATCTCCCGCTTCATCTCGAGCTGGAACGGATACGCGGCGTGCTGGAGCTGGCACCCGCCGCACGCGCCGAAGACCTCGCAGGGCGGTTCCGCCCGGTGGGGCGACGGCGACACGATCTCCACGGCCTCCGCGAACGCGTAATCCTTCCTCCGCGCCCCGAGGCGCACCGTGACGGTTTCCCCCGGCAGGGCTCCCCGGACGAAGAGGACGCCCACCCCTTCCGCCCGGGCCAGCGCGTACCCCCCGTGCACCGGCGCGACCGTCGCGACCGTGATTTGTTCCCCCGGCGGGCCCCCCATTCGCCGCACCCTCCCGGCGACCATTATCGCGCGGCGGCCGCCGGGCCGGGGATGAATTTCGGCCGGTGCGCCGGGCCGGGCCCCTGTGGTACATTGGGCGTACTCCAAGAAGAAGGAACGGTCGGAATGCCCTCCACTCCCGGAACGCTCTCGGAGTTCCTCCACTCCTCCACCCGGTACGCGGAATTCCTCGAATACGTCGTGCGGACGTGCCCGGAGGGGATCATCGCCAACGACACCGACGGAAGCATCTTCCTGTTCAACGCCAGCGCGGAGCGGATCTTCGGCTATTCGTCGGACGATGTCCTCGGAAAGATGAACGCCTCCCGCCTCTACCCGCCCGGGGGGGCGCGCGAGGTGAAGGAGTTCCTCTACTCCGAGGAGTACGGCGGGCGCGGACGGCTGGTGGACTTCGAGACGGAAGTGGTCGCCGCGGGCGGCAGACGGCTGCCGATCCGGCTGTGCTGCGCCCTGCTGATCGAGGACGGCCGCGAGATCGGCACGATCGGGTTCTTCACCGACATCTCGGTGCGGAAGGCGCTCCTGGAGCGGTTCCTCGAATCCGAGGAACGGTTCCGCGGGATCTTCGAGACCGCGCGGGACGCCATCGTGAGCGTCGCGGAAACCGGGAAGGTGCTGATGGCCAACCGGGCCGCGCAGGAGATGCTCGGGTACTCGGAGCGGGAGCTCGTCGGCATGGACGCGGTCCGCCTCTTCCCCCCCCGGTATTCCGACTACTGGAAGGAGCTGGTCCTGTACGTGTCCCGCCGGGAGCAGGGAGACCAGCGGAGGAACATCGAGCTTTCGGCCGTCACGAAATCGGACGTGGAGATCCCGATCCAGCTGTCGCTGGCGGAGAAGGCGGTCCGGGGGGAGCGGATCCTGACCGCCATCCTCCGGGACATCGCCGACCGGAAGGCGCTCGAGGAGGACCTTCGCCTCCAGTCGATCACCGACGGGCTCACGGGCCTCTACAACCGGCGCCACTTCCTCTCCCTCGCCCAGAAGGAGATGGACCGGGCGGTCCGGAACAAGGTCCCCTTCTCGATCCTGCTGATCGACGTGGACCGGTTCAAGCAGTTCAACGACGCGTTCGGCCACGCCGAGGGCGACAAGGTCCTGAAGTGCCTCGGGGACGCGATCCGGGAGAACATCCGGACGCTGGACACCGGCTTCCGGTACGGCGGGGAGGAGTTCCTCGTGCTGCTCCCGGAGACCGCGGCGACGGGCGCCCTCGTCCCGGCGGAGCGGCTGCGGATCCGCTTCTCCGAGATCCCGTTCACCACCCGCCCCGACGAGGAGGCCCGATCGGTCACCCTGTCGATCGGAGTTGCGGAGTATCGCGCCGGGGACACGATCGAGAACCTGTTCCGGGCGGCCGACCGCGCCATGTACGCCGCGAAGAACGCCGGCAGGAACCGCGTCGTGAGCTTCGAACAGATCGTCCGCCGGGCATAGCGGATGCGGCCCGACGCGGATCGACGGACGGACCGGGACATCCTCCGTTGCGTCCGGGACGCTTCCGGGCACGCCCGGGAAAACCTCGCGTGGCTCCGCGCGAGCATGGCCCCGATCTTCTTCCAGACGTTGCGGGAGGAGCCCGAGGCGATCGCCACCCTCTGCCTCCACCTGGCGGACCTCTCGAAGAACCGGTACCTCGTGCTGGCCGACCGGGAGAAGGAGATGATGATCGCCCGGCTCTCGGCGCCGGGATCCCTCTACGAGACCCTCCGGCTGCTCGGCCCCCGCGAGATCTCGTACGCGGAGATCGCGCACTCCTACGCGCCCGTCCCGGGAACGGACCGGGACCTCGAGTTCCAGCGGTACGAGTTCGACCGGAAGGACGACGCCGACGACTCCCCCGGCGGGACCGTTCCCATGCCGTCCGGGTTGCGCCGTCCCATCGTGGCGAGCCTCGCGGGTTTCTCCCCCGCCGTGCCCCCTTCCGAGAGGGAGAAGCTCCTCGGCCTGCTGTGGCGCAACCATCCCGGGTACGTCCGCCTCTCGCCCCCCGAGCGGGTCGCCCGCATCCTGTGGCTGTTCCACCAGGCGCGCAGCCGCATGGGGATCCACGTCGACGTGCAGGACGCGGCGGGTGGAAGCGGCGAGGGGCGCCGCGAGAGCCGGGTGCTCTTCGCCGTCGGGAACCCGCCCCAGAAGGATTACCTCCTCCAGGTCATGGAGGTGTTCAACCGGCTGAACCTCGGGGTCCGCCGCGCGTACACGCTGACCCTGAGCGCGGGGACGTTTCCGTACTTTCTCGGCACGTTCTACGTGGTGCGCCGCGAGGGGGGGCTCCTCGAGAAGGACTCCCCCCTCTTTCGCCGCCTCTGCCGGGAGCTGTACAACGTACAGATCCTCGCCAGCGGCTCGGGCACCTACCGGGAGTTCGTCCTCGCCCGCCTGATGACGGGCGACGAGGCCTCCCTGGTGAACGCCTTCATCGGCTTCTGCCACGCGAGCCTCGCCCACAACCAGCCGCACCGGTTCACCCTCGAGGACGTCGAGCGGGCGTTCCTTTCCCACCCCGACATCGCCCTGAAGCTCACGCGGGTGTTCGAGCTGCGGTTCGACCCCGAGGTTTCCGACCGCGAGCCGGCGTACTCGGCCGCGCTCTCCGCCCTCGCCCGCGAGATCGACGAATACAACACCGGCCACCGCCAGCTCGACGAGTTCCGCCGCACGATCTTCCGCGCGACGCTTTCCTTCATCCGGAGGACCCTCAAGACGAACTTCTTCGTGCCGGAGAAGCATGCCCTGGCGTTCCGTCTCGACCCGGAGGTCCTGTCGGACCTCGGCCCCGAGTTCACCTCGGACCTCCCGCCGGAGCGCCCGTTCCGCATCACCTACTTCTTCGGCCGCGGGGCGATCGGGTTCCACATCGGATTCTCCGACATCGCGCGCGGCGGGTGGCGCACGATCTTCACCCGGACCCGGGACGACTACGTCACGGTCGCGAACACCCTCTTCCGCGAGAACTACGTCCTCGCGCACACCCAGCACCTGAAGAACAAGGACATCTACGAGGGCGGGTCCAAGATGGTGGTGGTCATCAACGCCCCGGACCTGCTCACGAAGGAACGGACGAACCAGCGGCTCTACAAGGTGCAGTACGCCTTCATCAACGCGTTCCTCGACCTCTTCGTCACTTCGGGCGGGAAGGCGAAGGACCCCCGGGTCGTCGACTACTACGGGGAGGAGGAGCCGATCGAGCTGGGCCCCGACGAGAACATGCACGACTCCATGATCGAGACGATCGCGAAGCTCTCGGTGCGCAGGGGATACATGCTGGGGATCGGGATCATTTCGAGCAAGCGGGTCGGGATCAACCACAAGGAGTACGGCGTCACCTCCACGGGGGTCGTCAAGTTCGCCGAGGTCGCCATGGCTTCGCAGGGGATCGACATCGGGGTGGACCCGTTCTCCGTGAAGTTCACCGGCGGGCCGAACGGGGACGTGGCGGGGAACGCGATCCGGATCCTTCTTGCGCGATGCCCGAGGGTGGCGATCCGGCTGATCCTCGACGGCACGGGCGCGCTCTTCGATCCGAAGGGGCTCGACCGCGCGGAACTGTCGCGGATCGTCCTCTCCGGGGACGTGGAGGCGTTCCGCCCCGAGAAGCTCCACCCCGGCGGGTTCCTCCTGCACAGCGGCGAACGGCGCACCGAAGGGCTTCGGGAGCTGTACCTCCGCGCGGACCGCACCGAGGGCGGCGTGGCGAAGTCGTGGGTCACCGTGGACGAGTTCCACAAGGAGTTCGACGGGCTCCTCTTCACGGTCCCGGCCGACCTGTTCATCCCGGCGGGGGG
Source organism: Deltaproteobacteria bacterium (assembly GCA_016234845.1). NCBI lineage: Bacteria > Pseudomonadati > Myxococcota > Myxococcia > Deltaproteobacteria bacterium. The sequence continues at coordinate 9,975 of JACRNP010000119.1, forward strand.
ACGGCCCGAGACGGTGGACGGGACGAACTGGACGCGGTTCTTCGGAAAGGACGGGAACCCCACCGCCCGGGTGATCGTGGAGGGGGCCAACTCGTTCATCACCCCGGAGGCGCGCGAAAAGCTCCAGGAACGCGGCGTTGTGATCCTGCGGGACGCCTCGGCGAACAAGTGCGGGGTGATCTCCTCCTCCTACGAGATCATCGGCAACCTGATGATGTCGGAGAAGGAGTTCCTCGCGCACAAGGAAGAGTACGTCCGCGACGTCCTCTCCATCCTCGAGAAGCGGGCGGCGGACGAGGCGGCGCTGATCTTCCGGCGGAAGCGGGAGCATCCCGGGCGCCCGTACACCGGGATCTCGGACGGGATCAGCGTCGAGATCAACGGCCATTACGCGCGGCTGTTCGACTTCTTCCGGTCGCGTCCCGCGCTTTCGCTCGCCTTGCCGTACCGGCGCGCGCTGCTCGCGCACCTCCCCGCGTTCCTCCGCGACCATCCGCGGTACCGGCGCAGGGTCTCCCGGCTGCCGGTCAAGTACCGGTCGGCGATCCTGGCGAGCGAGATCGCGTCCACGATCGTCTACCGGGGCGGATTCGAACGGGACATGGAATCGGACCTCCGGCGGTACGTCCGGGAGGTGTTCGGGTAGCCTCCGTCCCCCCTCCGGCCGTGCCTTTGCCTGTACACTGTATCCATTGACATCGTTTCCCGGCGGGACTATGCTCTGCCGTAATCCATTTTTCCATAAGACGTCATCCGCACGGAAAAATCCACGAAAGAGGGAAGCGTCATGCGACTGCTCTCGAGCACGGTAGGAAGGAAGGCGGTGATGGCGGTCACGGGGCTCGTCATGGTCCTGTTCGTCATCGTCCACCTGCTGGGCAACACCACCATCTTCTCCGGCCCCGGAGGCATCAACGCGTATTCCGCGAAGCTGCACGGGCTGGGCCCCTTCGTCTGGGTCTTCCGGCTCTTCCTGGCCGCCATGCTGGCGCTCCACGTGATCTTCGGGACGCTGCTGACGCTCGAGAACCGGGCGGCGAACCCCGGCAAGTACGCCGTGAAGAAAATGCTGAAGGCGACCTTCGCCGGCGAGACGATGATCTGGACCGGCACCCTGCTGCTGGCGTTCCTCGTCTACCACCTGCTGCAGTTCACCGTCCGGATCACGCCCGACATCATCCCCGAGGCGGTCGCGGTCCGACCGGGCAACGTCTTCGCGATGGTCGTCGCCAGCTTCCGGAGCACGCCGATCTCCCTGGTCTACGTCGGCGCGATGGTGGTCCTGTTCCTGCACCTGTCCCACGGGATCCAGAGCATCTTCCAGTCGGTGGGGCTGAACAACGACAAGACGCTGCCGCAGTTCAACGCGTGCGGAAAGCTGGTCTCCACGCTCCTGCTGCTGGGGTTCAGCTCGATTCCCGTGCTCATCCTCGCCGGCCTCGGCATTTTCGCCAGATAGGGGGACAAACGTGATACTCGACGGAAAAGCACCCACCGGACCGATCGAAACGACCTGGGACAGGCACCGCTTCAACATGAAGCTGGTGAACCCCTCGAACAAGCGGAAATACAAGATCCTCGTGGTCGGCACCGGCCTCGCCGGCGCCTCGGCGGCCGCCACCCTCGGCGAGCTCGGGTACACCGTGGAGGCGTTCTGCTACCAGGACAGCCCCCGCCGGGCGCACAGCATCGCGGCGCAGGGCGGAATCAACGCCGCCAAGAACTACCCCAACGACGGCGACAGCATCTTCCGCCTCTTCTACGACACGATCAAGGGCGGCGACTTCCGCGCCCGCGAGGCGGACGTGTGGCGGCTCTCGCAGGTGAGCAACAACATCATCGACCAGTGCGTGGCGCAGGGCGTCCCCTTCGGGCGCGACTACGCCGGGTACCTCGACAACCGTTCCTTCGGCGGCGCGCAGGTCTCCCGGACCTTCTTCGCGCGCGGTCAGACGGGGCAGCAGCTGCTCCTGGGCGCCTACTCCGCCCTCTCCCGGCAGGTCAAGCTCGGGTCGGTCAGGATGTTCCCCCGGACCGAGATGCTCGACCTGGTCGTGGTCGACGGCGAGGCGAAGGGGATCACCCTCCGCGACCTCGTCACCGGCGAGGTGCGCGTCCACACCGGCGACGCGGTCGTCCTGGCGTCGGGCGGGTACATGAACGTCTTCTACCTGTCCACGAACGCGATGGGGTGCAGCGTCACCGCGATCTGGAAGGCGCACAAGAAAGGGGCCTACTTCGGCAACCCGTGCTTCACGCAGATCCACCCCACCTGCATCCCGCAGGCGGGCGACTACCAGTCGAAGCTCACCCTCATGTCCGAATCGCTGCGCAACGACGGCCGCATCTGGGTCCCGAAGAAGAAGGAGGATTGCGGCAAACCGGCGAACCAGATCGCCGAAGAGGACCGGGACTACTACCTCGAACGGAAGTACCCGAGCTTCGGGAACCTCGCCCCCCGCGACATCTCCTCCCGCGCGGCGAAGGAGCAGTGCGACGAGGGTCGCGGCGTCGGCCCCGGCGGGCGCGGCGTCTACCTCGACTTCCGCGACTCGATCCGGCGATTCGGGGAAAAGGTCATCCGCGA
>JACRNP010000120.1 GCA_016234845.1 Deltaproteobacteria bacterium
GAAGTGGACGCCGGGGAACGCCGCCGGGGTGTCCGCCCTGGTGGAAGCCACGGCGGGCGACGGCCGGCCGTGGAAGGTCCTGATGGACGTCGGCTGGGACGTCGCGTACATGGATGCGGTATTGCGCCGCGAGGGGGTGGATCGGCTCCTGGCGGACGGGAAGATCGACCTCGTCTACGTGACCCACGAGCACGTGGACCATTTCTGGGGGATGCCCGCCGTCGTCCAATACCGCCCCGACGTGAAGCTGATGATCCCGTCCGGCTTCTCCGCCCGGAGCATGGACCTGCTGAAACGGTCCGGCCACACGGGAACCGTGGAAGAGATGCCCCCCGGCGCGCACCTCCTGTTCCCCGGCTGCGCCTCCGTCACCTTCGACCAGCCGATCTTCCTCAAGACCCGCGGGGAGCAGGTGCTCTACGTCAACGTCGAGGGGAAGGGGATCGTCACCATCACCGGCTGCTGCCACCCGGGCGTGCTGGGGCTGCTCGATTACGCGAAGGAGAACCTGGAAGGGTTCTCCGCCTTCCACGGCGTGTACGGCGGCCTCCACATCGCCCCCTTCGAGGAGTGGGGACCTCCGCAGGAAGAGCTGCTCGACAAGCTGCAGGCGTTCGGCGTCCGGAAGTTCGCCTGCAACCATTGCACGGGGGAGACGGCGGTGCGGAAGATGCTCGAGCGGGGGATGCCGGTCGCCGCCGGCACGGCCCGCCACGGCAGCAAGAGCGGCCTCTACCCGGGAAACGGTGACGCGGTGGAATTTTAGTTTGCGTCCATGGCTCCCCCCGGGGGTCGTGAACCTCCTCTACGTCGGGGTCACGCTCCTGTTGTTCGCCCGCACGACCTTCGCCGGCGCCCGCTTTTTCGGCCGCGACCTGATGCACTACTTCCTGCCGATCGCCGCGACCCTGCGGGCATCCTGGCAAGCCGGCGACTCGCTCCTCTGGGACCCGGGCATCTTCCACGGGCTGCCGATGATCGCCCGCTGGTCGGCCGCCCTGTTCTACCCGCCCCACTGGCTCCTGCTCTATCTTCCCGGCGGCCCGACGCTGACCTGGATCCTCGCGCTGCACCTGCCGCTGGCCGCATCCGGCATGGAACGGCTGGCACGCCGCTACGTCCGGGACGGCCGCGCATCCGCCATCACCGGTCTCGCTTTCGGGTTCAGCGGATACCTGGTCGGCATGCTGGGCGGCGTCACCTATCTCTACGGCGCCGCGCTCCTTCCGTGGAGCCTCCTGGCGGTCCACCGGCTTGCCGAACGGCCGGAGTGGCCGCGGGTCGTGCAGCTCGCCTGCATCTGGGCGATGCAGGTGTACGTCGCCGATCCGGAGACCCTGTATTTCGAGCTCCTCTTCGTGGCGCCGCTCATTCTCCTGACCGCCGCCACGCCCACCCGCCAGCGCGCCCGGGCCGTCCTGGGCGCCGTTGCCGCCGGCGTCCTTTCCGTGGGGCTTGGCTTCTGCCAGCTGTGGCCCACGATGGAGCTCGCGGGCTTGTCCACGCGGGCCGGCGGGTTCTCCTTCGACGCCGCCCAGGTCTGGTCGCTGCACCCCCTCCGGTTCTTCGAGATCCCGGTGCCCGGACTGTTCGGCGTCATCGGCACAGAGAACGGCTTCTGGGCCCGAGGCCTGATCTCGGCTCCCTTCAACGTGCCCTGGGCCGCCGCCCTGTACATCGGCGCCGTGCCGCTCGCCGGCCTCGCCTTCCTCTATCCGGCACGGCACCGCGCCGACGTCCGCCTCTGGTCCGGCATCTCCCTGCTGTTCGCGGTTCTCGCGCTCGGACTCCACACTCCCTTGTACGAGCTGATGCTGTCGGTGGCGCCGGGCGCCACCCGCTTCCGGTACCCGGAGAAGCTCATGCTGTTCGCCACCGTCGGGATAACGCTGCTCGGCGGCGTCGGTCTCGAGCGTCTATTCGGCGTCCACGATGACGCCGATGCGGTCCGGCCCCACCGCACCGTCGCCATGGTCTTCGCCGGGCTTGCCGTCGCGCTGGCTCTCGCGGCGTTCCTCCTGGCCAGGGGCTGGTTTTTCCCCGCCGTCCGGTCGACGGTCGCGCCGGAGGCCCTCGCCGGCACCGTTTCCGCTCTCCTCCGGGCCGCCGCCATGGCCGGCGTGGTGTCCGGCGTCCTGGCCGTCGGACGCCGCCTTCGCCCGCGGCTTTTCGGGCCGATCCTTTTCGCGACGCTGGCCGTCGACCTGCTGAGCGCGGGTTGGCCGCTCGTGCAGCTGACCGCGGAAGCCTGGCCCGATGAACGGCCGGCCGCCTGCGCCTTTCTCCCGCCGGCCGACGCCGGCTCGCCCCTCTTCCTCTATCGCAGTCCGCGGCTCCGATACTCCGAGACCGGCGGCTCGACGGAGCTGGGGAGCCGGTTCGAGCGGCAGCGCCGCTGGCAGCGGCAGACCCTGACCCCCAACACCGCCGCCCCCGGATGCGGCCGTTACGTCACCGGCTACGACGCCGTAAAGCTCCGGAACTGGCAGCGCTTCGAGGAGACCGTCGGCAGGGATCCGGACCGCTTCCTCGATCTGCTGGGCGCCCGGGCGATCGTCGGCGGTCCCGGCGAAATCGATCCGCAGCTCTTCCCTCTCCACGCCAAGGTTCCCGACCTCGGCATCTGGATCCACGCGAACGATGGACTGCCCTACGCGATGGCCGTCGCGAGCGTGGAGACCGCGCCCGATCTCGAGGCGTCCTTGAAACGCCTCGCCGATTCCCGGTTCGACTACCGCCGCACGGCGGTCTTCGAGTCCGCGGAGCCGTTGCCCGGCGAAGCGCAGGCCCCGCGCCGGGTCGCGGTCGCGTTCCACCGTCCCGGCGACGTTTCGCTCACCACCCGTTTCGAGGCGCCGGGTTATCTTCTCCTCCAGGAAAACCACTACCCCGGCTGGCGCGCCGCCATCGACGACGCCCCGGTGAGGCTGTATCGGGCGAACGCCCTGTTTCTGGGGATTCCGGTTCCGCAAGGCGAGCACCGGGTGCGGCTGACGTTCGCTCCCGACCGCCAGAAGGCCGGCAACCTCGTGAGCCTCGTCTGCTGGCTCCTGGTCGGGGTGCTGGCCGTCCTCGCCATCGTCCGGAGGCGGCGCGGTAGATCGTGAACGGGACGGGGTTTCAGGTCCGCGGGGCGAGCACCATCACCTGGGCAAGGCACAAAGGGCGCAGGGCGGGGAATCGGGCGGCGGCGCGGTTGAGCGCGCCGGCCAGGAGAGGGATCCCCTTCGGGCAGAGGATCCTCCCGGAAATTTCCACCGCATCGAACCCTTCCGCCGCGGACATGGCGAGAAGTTCCTTCGCGGGCAGCCACCGGTGCTCCCCCTCGGGCATCTTCAGTCCAAGCCGCTCCGCGAGGTGGAGGACCGGCGCCCAGAGGGGGTTTACGCACGTGACGATGACGCGCGTTTCCGCGTGGCACGCTTTCCGGGCCGACCGGAACATCGCCGCGGGGTCCGAAAGGTGCTCGACGACGTCGGGCACGATGACGTAGTCGAACGGCTCCCCGGGGTCGAACGCCTCGGCGTCCGCGACGCGGAAGGAGAGGGAGGGATGCTTCTCCGCGGCGATCGCCACCATCCGCGGGGAGACGTCCACGCCCACTCCCCGCGAAGGGGAGAGCGCGGCGAGGAGGGTCCCCGTCCCGCAGCCGATCTCGAGCACCGACGCCCCTTCCGGGACGTGCTCCCGGCAGATCTCCGCGAGGAGCCGGTAGTAGTACGCCGACTTCCCCTTCCACCGGTCGTAGTCGCCGGCGATCCGCTCGAAGTGGTTCCGGACGTCCTCCTTCGCCATGGGATCAGACGAACTTGATCCGCCGCAGCGCGAAGAGGCACATGCGCAGCAGCAGCCAGCCGTGGCGGAACCGGGAGATCTGCGTGGTTCCGTACGTCCGCTCCCGGTACCGGATCGGGATCTCCAGGATTTTCAGGTCGAGCTTCGCCGCCCCGAAGATCAGGTCGAAGTCGCCGAAGGGGTCGAAGTCGCCGAAGTAGCTCCTCCCCGCTGCGATCCGCTCGTAATCGCGGCGGAGGAGGACCTTCGTCCCGCACAGGGTGTCCTTGAACCGCTGGTCGAGCAGCCAGGTGAACGCGAGGCTGAAGAACTTGTTCCCGAGCGTGTTCAGGAACCGCATCGCCTGCTTCTCCATCGGGTAGACCAGCCGCGACCCGTGGACGAACTCCGCCCGCCCCGAGCAGAGGGTCGCGAGGAACTTCGGCAGCTCCTCGGGCGGCACGGTAAGGTCCGCGTCGAGGATCATCAGCACGTCCCCGGTGGCCGCGGCGAACCCCTTGCGGACCGCGTCCCCCTTCCCCACGCCGCTCCCCTGGCGCACGATCTTCACGTCCCGGTCCGGGCACGCCGCGATCACCCGCTCGATCTCCTCCGCCGTCCCGTCGCGGGAGTTTCCCTCGACGAAGACGATCTCGGTGTGCCGCCCCATCGGGGGGATCCGCCGCACCGCGCTCTCGACGTTCCCCCGCTCGTTCCGGGCGGGAACGACCACCGAGCACGAAAGCGCCTCTTCCGGCACGGGCACCGGCGCCGGACGGGCGATGAGGGTCTCCACCAGGCACAGCTTCCGGAGCAGCGGCAGGTTCGCGAGCACCCGGTTGCAGAGGGAGGACAGGAGCGGGACGCGAACGGGCAGGAGGACCTTGTACCCCATGGATACCGTCTGGAAGCCGGCCAGCGACAGGAGGTTCTGCAGGTCCGCGAGGGAGAGCCAGTTCTGGTCCGGCTGGGGGCGCTTGATCCCGAGCCGTTCCCCGGCCCAAAGAACCGGTCCCCAGAGGTAGTTGAAGTAGGTCAGGATCACCCGCGTGCGCGGGTGGCACAC
>JACRNP010000121.1 GCA_016234845.1 Deltaproteobacteria bacterium
ACCGCCATCACGATCGGCAATCCGTTCACCACGTCGGCGAACAACCGGATCAACTGCGATTCGTGCCACCGGCCGCACGACGCCGCTCCCGGTTCCGGGGCGCTGATCCTCGAGTCCTGCGGCACCGACTCGACACGGTCCACGTGGCAGGGGGCCACCGTCAACGCGGGCGGCTTCACGAACGAGGGAGGCGCGAACTTCTGCTCCCGGTGCCACGGAGCGTACTGACCGGATCGAACCGCGGGACGACGATCCACCGTCCCGCGGTGTATTCTTGCAAGTAAGGAAGTTCGACGGGGATGGGGGGCCGAATCGGCCCCCATCCCCTTATCCATTCCCGGGAGGATCCACGCATGTTGAGAAAAGTCGCCCTGTTTTCCTGCTTTATCCTGCTCGCCCCGATTCTCGTCGCGGGCGTCCAGGCGGCCGACGTCAAGGTCGGCGCTCCCATGCCCGAATTCAGCTTGAAAGGGGAGGACGGGAAGGTCTACAATCTCGAGTCGATCAAGGGAAAGAAGACGGTCTTCACCTTCATGCAGGCGGCGTGCTCGGCGTGCCGCGGAGAGGTCGTCCTGTTGAACGACCTCGCCAAGGTGGCGAAGGACGTCCTCTTCCTCCCGATCTCGGTCGACATGGGGGGAGCGAAGGCCCTTGAGCGGTACAAGGCGGATTACGCCATAACGCTCACATTCCTCCTCGATCCGGAATTCCAGTTCCCCCCGAAGTTCGGATTCACGTACACTCCCGCCACCGCCCTGATCGGGGCGGACGGGAAGGTCGCGGCGCTGCTGTCCGGTTTCGACGACGATACGGCGAAGAAGATCAAGGAGTTCGTGAAAAAGTAGCTCTGGAAACGGGGACGGAATCGTCATCCCCTGGAATCCACCGGAAGGTTCCGGAGGCGGGGCGACCCGAACGCTCGGGCCGCCCCGCGCCGTTCCGGAGCAGAATGGGTGAATGAATGCCATTGACGTGGGCACGTATCATCTTCGGGGCGATCCTGATCCTCGCGGCGATCGCTCCGGGGTGCCGGGACGAAGTCCGTTCGGTACCGCCCGGCACTTCGGCATCCCCCGCCGTATCCACGGCTCCTTCCGTTCCGCCGTCCGTCCCCGGGCCGGAGCGGGATACCGCCGGGGAGAAGAAGCCGCGGGGCGGGCACATCCTCGAGATCGAGGGAGAGCGGTCCCTGACTCCGGACGACCTCCGGGCGATCCTGTCCCGGGAGGATCTCCGCCACAACGCGGCGTTCCGGGGGGGGAAGGTCGCCCGGGACCAGGCGGTGGAGGAATTCCTTGTGAGGAAACTCGTCCTGCTGGATGCGAAGGCCACCGGCTTCGACCGGTCGGAACCGCTGGCGACCCAGCTGGAGACGGCGCGGATGGCCTGGATCTCCAACCTGTACAAACAGAATGTGATCGACAACCTGTCCATCCCGGACCGGGACGTCGCGGGCCGCCTGCCGAGGAATTGGGAAATGCGGACCTTCGGCGAGATCACCCTCGAGACCCCGGAGGAGGCGGAGAAGATCCGCAGACGGGTGGCGGCCGGGGAGGATTTCGAATCGCTGGCGCGGGAGCACTCCATCAGCCCTTCCGCCCCGAAGGGAGGGAACCTGCGACCCGTCGACAGCCTCTCCCGCACGGTTCTTCCGGAGATCATCGACAAGGAGCTGTGGGACATGCCCGTCGGAGGGTGCACCCCCGTCTTCCCGTCCCCTCTCGGCTGGGGTCACGCCTTCGCGTGCGTGCGGAAGATCGAGCAGATCCCCGCCGCGGACCGGGAGGAGTACGCAAGGGAGATGCGGCACCGGATCCGGGGGGAGCGGAGCCGCGAGATCCTCGAGGGGCTCGACCGCACGTTCCGCAAGGAGGTGGACGAGGAAGCGATCCGGAAATTCGACAGCCTCTCCCCGGACGCGGTCCTGGGGAAGGTGAACGGCAAGCCGGTGACCCGGAGATATTTCGAAGCGTACTTCCAGGCCCGGCCGAAACTTACTCCTCCAACGACGGCGGAGGCGAGAAAATCCAACCTGGAAGGTATCCTCAGTGAATTGGGGTATTTCCAGATCGCGGAGGGGACGGGGATCGACCGGATCCCGGAGTTCCGGAAGTCGTATGCGGAATACCGGGCGGGCGAAGTGAACCAGGCGTATTACGCGCGGATGTACGCACCGATGAAGGTGACCGACGCGCAGGCGAAAGCGTTCTACGAGGAGAACCGGGAGACGATCCGCCAGCAGGCCGGAGTCGTCGCGCGGGTGATCGTGATGGAAGGCGAGAAGGAGGCGTGGGATCTCCACGGCCGCCTGGATCGGAAGGAGATCGGGTTCGAGGAGGCGGTGAAGAAGCATTCCGCCGACGCGAAGTCGAAGAAGGCGGAGGGGAAGATCGGTTTTCTTCCCGCGGACGGCCGGTCGGTCCCGGCGGCGTACAAGGCCGCCCTCGAAGTCAAGGAAGGGGCGATCTCCCCCCCGATCGACTTCAAGGGGAAATATTACATTTTCAGGGTGGACGAGCGGAAGACGGACCGCGTTCTGACGTTCGACGAGTCGAAGGCGCAGATCCGGCGCTACCTGCTCGACAAGGCGAAGAAGGACGCGTACGACGCGGACGTGAAGCGGCTCAAGGCGAAGTACCGGTACCGGATCGACGAGGAACTTCTCGCGACCGTCGCTCCCCAGGATACCGCCCACGGAAAGCCGCCTCCGGCGAAGATGCATCGGTGACCGACGACGAACGGGACGGGAGGTGCCTTTCGATGAGGAGCAAGTGGAATACGCTCGTGCCGGCGCTCCTTTTCCTTGCCGCGGTGGCGGCGGCCGCCCGGCCGGCGGCGGGGGGAGCCGCCCCTTCCCCCGCGTCGCTGATCGGCAAACCGGCGCCCGGCTTCACGGTCGCGACCGTCAAGGGGGATCGGGTCGACCTGAAGCAGACCCTCGATGAAGGGAAGGTCGTGGTCCTGAATTTCTGGGGTCTGCGGTGCGGCGCCTGTCTCGCGGAGATCCCGGTCCTGAACGCCATGCAGGAGAAGTTCGCGGGCCGAGCGAGATTCCTCGGCGTCAACGTGGACGGCGTGGACGCGAAGTTTCTCGAGAAGCAGATGGCGGCGGGGCAGATCGCGATCCGGTACGATACGGTGACCGACGCCGATTTCACCCTGATCGAACTGTACCGGATGAACGCGGCTCCGTACACGGTGGTGATCGATCCCGGCGGGACGATCCGGTACCAGCACGAGGATTACAAGCCCGGGGACGAGAAGGAACTCGAGAAGGCGATCGAAGACGCCTTCCCGCGAAAGACACAATAGAAATGGCGAGCCGGCCGGCGGTTTCCGTTTCGATCCTCCTCCTCGCCGCCGCGGCCGTCGGGATCTTTCTTCCCGCCGGCGGGGGGGCCGCCTCCGGCTCGGCCGGTTCGTCTTCCTACACCGGTTCCGAGAAGTGCGCCTCCTGCCACCAGATCCAGTACAAGGGGTGGGTGAAGACCTTCCACAGCACGGTGATCCAGGACGTAAGGAAGAATCCGTCCGCCGTCATGGCGGACATGTCCGACCCGGACCTCCCCTTCATCCACTTCGCGATCGGGGGCCACTGGGACCAGCGGTACCTGACGAAGCTCGACGACGACTACTATATCCTTCCGCGATTGTGGTCCGTGCAGAGCAAGAAGTGGCGGCCCTACAGCACCTACGGGTGGCAGAAGCGCCCCTACTCGAAATATTGCATCGGATGCCACTCGGTGGGGTTCGACCCGAAGACGAAATCGTTCGCCGAGCACTCCGTCGGCTGCGAATCGTGCCACGGGCCGGGGGAGAAACATTCCGCCCACCCCGGCAAAGAGAACATCGTGAACCCGAAGCGGCTTCCCGAGGATCGCTCCGAGGAGATCTGCGCGTCGTGCCACGTGCGCGGCAAGGACCTGTCGGGAGAATATTTCTTTCCGATCGGGTACTCCCCGGGGGGCGTCCTGTCGAAATACCTGGTCCCCCTGGAAAAGAACGAGGGGGAAAACGACAACGTCGCGATCCATCGGATCTGGGACAAGTGGAAGGCCGACCGGGAGGCGCAGGCCCGCTCCCGGTGCGAGGTGTGCGGCATCCACCAGACCGCGAAGCCGCAGGGCGCGCAGATCAGCGTCGACGCCATCTGCATGAGCTGCCATGAATACGGCGACAAGCTGTCCGCCCACACCCACCACAAGGCCGATACGCAGATTGGGTGCGGCGACTGCCACCGCCAGAAGAACCCGGACGTGAATGAAAACAAGGAAAACAACGTCCATTCCTACAGCTACTTCCTGATCCACCCGCAAGGGTGCTGGGACAAGGAGGTCCAGAACCGGTGCGGCGCCTGCCACAAGGACAAGACAGCTTCGTGGGCATATGATATCGTTTTAAAGTGGAAAAAACCGGTGATCGTCGACCATTGACCGGTTTCACGGGGGCGGGGGGATGAGCGGATCCTGGAAGGCGGCTTTCGTCTGCGTTGCGGTTTGCCTTGCGGTTGCGTTCCCGGCGGGCGCCACGGACACGGCGATGCGGCTGAAGATCGGCGACAAGGCGCCGGACTTCAGGCTCCGGGACGTGGTGACCGGGAAAACGGTCTCCCTTTCGGATTTCTCCGGGAAGAAAGTGGTCATGCTGGAGTTCTGGGCGACCTGGTGCGACATCTGCAAGCGGGAAATGCCCAGCCTCGTCAAGCTGCAGGGCGAATGGCGGCCCAAAGGTTTCGAGATCCTTTCGGTCGTCCTCCCCCCGGAGAAGGGCGTGAAGGAGATCGCCCGGGAAAAGCGGTTGAACTACGCCGTGCTGCTGGACGCCGACCTCACGGTGGCCACCAAGCTGTACGGACTCGCCGGTCCCATACCGCTCAAGGTGGTCATCGATCACAAGGGGGTGATCCGGTACTCCCACGTCGGCGACTACCCGCCGGGCGAAAACGAGCTCCCGTTCGTATTGGAAGACCTGGTGAAGGAGATGGGGAAAGGGAAGTGAGGCGTCTACCGCTCCTGGCCTGCGCCGTCGCCCTCCTGGCGGCAACTTCCGTCTTCGCCGCGGAGAAACCGGTCGAGGTCGGGCACGCGATGCCGGAGTTCTCCCTGCCGGGGCTGGAGGGGGAGCCGATCTCCTTTTACCGGTCGATCCGGGGCAAGGCCCCGCTCACCCTCTTCCTCTTCATGACGACCGCCTGCTCCGCGTGCTACGAGGAACTGAAGGAGATCCACGATTTCGTCGGGAAAAACCCGGGGAAGATCGATGCGTGGGCCGTGGCGGTGGACCTGCGGGGAGCGCAGACCGTGGGACCGTATCAGAAGGCCAACGGGTTCCGGGTGAAGTACCTGATCGACCCGAAATTCTCCCTCCCCAGGACGTTCGGCTTCAACTACACCCCGTCCCTGGCGATCGTCGACGCGAGGGGGGTCCTCCTCCACAAGAAGGGCGGGTATGCGCCGAACGAGCGCGTCCACGACCTGATCAAGACCTTCCTCAAGTAGAGGCACCCGTGGGCTGGCGCCGATTCACGCTTGCCATGCTGACCGTGGGGATTTGCGCGGCCGGTACCGCCGTGGCGTTCGGCCCCGGCGCGAAAGGGTACGCCGGCTCGGAAGCGTGCAAGGAGTGCCACGAGGAGATCTACGCCCAGTGGCGGAAGACGCCCCATGCGAACATGCTCCGGGATGCGAAGAAGAATCCGGAGGCGGTGGCGGCGAAGGATTTCTCGGGCGTTCCGTTCACGCGCGACGAGGTCCAATGGACGATCGGAAGCCACTGGATCCAGAAGTACCTCACCTTCATCGACAACGACTACTACGTTCTCCCGAAATACTGGAACCTCGTGACGGACGACTGGGAGCCGTACTCGATCTTCAACTGGCGGCAGCAGCCGTACACCGTATTCTGCGACGGGTGCCACACCACCGGATTCGATCCGGTCACCAAATCGTTCCACGAGCCGTCCATCGGGTGCGAGGCGTGCCACGGGCCGGGGGAACGGCACGCCGGGACCGCCGCGGCGCAAGACATCGTGAACCCGCTGAAGCTTTCGAAGGTGCGCCGTGACATGATCTGCGAGGCGTGCCACACCGACGGCAAGGACACGAAGACGGGGGGGCAGTTCCCGTTCCCCGCCCTGTACCGCCCCGGGGAGGACCTGACGGAATATTTCACCGATTTCTTCGCCCCGAAGCCCAAGTCGAAGAAATGGTACTGGGGAACGATGGACTACAAGGAACGCCACCGGATGTTCCTGTTCTGGCAGTCGAAGTTCTACTCGACCGCCAGGGCGTGCGACGTGTGCGGCTTCGACCGGGGAGTCACGGTCAAGGCGGAGCGGTACATGAGCCGTGACGAATATTGCGGAACGTGCCACCAGAAGATCTACAAGGTGTCTTCGCTCCACTCCCGCCACGAACCGCAGACCGCGGAGTGCGTGGATTGCCACACGCCGCAGCTGGCCCCCGGGGGGGAGCGGTACAGCATCCACGACCACAAGTTCGACTTCTCCGGTCCCCGGAACCCGTGCACCGAATGCCACGAGGAGCAGGAGGTGGCGGGGAAGAAGGCGGAGAACCACGACTTCCACCTGACGCGGATCCGGCACTCGGAGACGTTGACGTTGGAACAGGCTTGCGCGCGTTGCCACAAGGGGAAGGACATGTCGGCGGCGCTTGCGGAGTGGAAGAACGGCCAGGTGAAAGGAAAGGGGAAATAGTTGGCCGGGCCGGTCGCCCCGTCCGGAGCGGCGAAAGGTCCGTGGTGGGATCTCTCGCCGGAGCGCGCGAACCGCCTCGCTCTGGCGCTGCTTTTCCTGATCACCATCCCGATGCTGACGAAGATCTTCACCAGCGACTTCGGGACTCACCTCGCCCTCGGCAAGTTCGTCGTCCAGAAACACGAGGTCCCGTCGCGGGAGCACTGGAACTACCCGTCCCTCGGGATGGAAAACGGCAGCGGCGGCGAATGGGGCTTCCAGGCCGTCCTCTACCTCGTCCATTCGGCGGGAGGGGAGTACGCGGTCTCCGTCTTCATCTGGGCCGTCGTGATCGGGATCTTTCTTTTCCTTCATCGGGCGATCGTGCTTCGAGGGGCGCACCCCCTGGTGGCGGTCCTCGCGATCTTCGCATTCTCCGGGTTCCTGAGGATCCGGATCCAGCCGCGCCCCGAGCTCTTCACCTACCTGTTCATCGCCATGACGATCTTCCTGTTGAGCGAATACTATTTCGGCAGCCGCCGGAAACTGATCTATCTGTTTCCGCCGATGATCCTCGTGTGGGCCAACAGCCATCCGACGTACCTGATGGCGTTCGCCTTGTACGGGGCGTTCTTCGTCGACGCTCTCGCGAGGGCGGCATGGAAGCGGGAGCTTCAGTGGACGCGGCTTCGCGGGTGGATCGTTCCCCCGCTCGCCACGGGGATCGCGGGGCTGGCCCTCTGCGGGCTGAATCCGCACGGGTACGGCTGGCTCCTGGCGCCGCTCCACATGATCTCCCGGGGAAGCGGGACGGGGGCCGGTTCCATCCTGATATCCATATCGGAGCTTACCCCCGTGAAAGGGACCGGCTTCTTCGTGTATTACAAGGCGGCGCTTGCCTTCGCCGCGGTATCCCTGGCCCTCGGCGCGATCGGGCGGCGGGTTTACCTCCTGGACCTGTTCCTCTTCGCGATCGCCTTCAAAGGCGCGTGGGATTCCGCGCGCGCCGTGTCGATGATGGGGCTGTTTCTCTCGCCGGGGGCGTCGCTGCACCTGACCGGGTTCCTCGCCGTCGCCGCCGGCTGGTTCGCTCCGAAGCCGGCCGGGAAGCCGAAGGAAAGGCCGAAAGAGAAGAAGGCCCCCCGCGGCAAGCCCGCCTCTTCGCCTCCTCCACCGGAGGGGAAGGACAAGGTTTCCGACATCGCTCCGGGCTGGGTCGCCGTCACCGCCGCCATCATGATCGCCGTCGCGGGATTCGGGGGCACGACGCTGGCGTTCTCCTTCTCCCAGCTCGAGTTCGGCCTGGGGATCACGGAGCACAAATTCTCCTTCAAGGCGGCCGAGTTCCTGCGGAAGAACCCTGTCCCCGGGAAGATGTTCAACTTCTTCGACATCGGAGGATTCCTCGACTGGCAGCTCTACCCCGATCAGCTTACGTTCATCGACGGGCGGACCTATAACCCGAAAGTGTTCAACGACCATCAGATCGTTACCGGCGGGATGCCCGGCTGGCAGAAGGTCGTCGACGGGCACGGGGTCACCCACTTCGTGCTGAAATCGATGGACTCCTCGGGGTCGATTCTCCCCATCGTTCCGATCCTGGCCAACGACCCGAATTGGGCCCTGGTTTTCGCGGACGGCCTGTTCGTCGTCTTCGTCCGCAGGTCTCCGGAGCTTGCGGAGTACGTCCGGGCGCACGAGATCCCGAAGGGGATCCTTCCGCGCCACATCATCCAGGAAGCCTACCACTACACGTATCTCGGGATATCACCCGTCGTGGCGTACCATACGATCGCGAACATGTACCTTGCGATGGGGGACCGTGCCGGGGCGATCCGGAGCCTGCAGAAGGCGCTGAACGAAGCCGAAGATCCGTACCTTCGCAACCGCCTCCTGCAGCTCGAGCAAGGGCAGGGAGGTCCGGCCCGCTGAACCCATCCCCCGGCGGATCGATGGAAATTCTCCACCTCGGGAAATATTACCCTCCCGAGCCCGGCGGGATGGAAGCGGTGGTGAAGAGCTTCGCCGAAGCCACCGGCGGGAAGCTCCGAAACTACTGCCTGGTGGCGACGAAGACCGGTTCGACCAGGATCGAACCGGCGGATCGGCAGACCGTCCATTACCTGAAGGAGCGGGGGACGTTCCTCCTTTCGCCCGTCCTCCCATCGCTTCCCGCGGTGCTCGCACGCTTGCGCCGCGAGGGCCGCTTCTCCGCGATCCTTCTCCATTATCCCAATCCAACGGCGGTGCTGGCGCTGTTTCTCTCCCTTCTTGCCCTGCCGAAAAGGGAGAAGATCGTCCTGTGGCACCACGCGGACGTCCTTCTCGACGAATGGTGGAAAAAGGCGCTGTTCGCCCTGTATCGACCGGTCGAGAGGTTCATATTCCGTCGAACCGACGCTTTCATCGCGGCGACGCCGCACCACATCGCATCCTCTCCGGTCCTTTCCCGGTACCGGGAGAAGACTTCCATCATCCCCTTCGCCGTACCGGACGAATATTTCGACATTTCCGCCGAGGAGAAAGAGCAGGCCCGAAACGTGGTCGAGGGGATGGGGGGGCGATTCGTGCTGTTCGTCGGCCGTCTCGTTCCCTACAAGGGACTGGATACTCTGCTCCGAGCCGCGAAATCCATTTCCGGCCGGATCGCGGTAATCGGGACCGGCCCCCTCGAGGCGAAGATCCGGAAGGATGTCGCCGCGTTCGGTCTGGACGAGAAAGTGATACTGCTGGGAAAGGTCGAGAACCTTCGTCCGTACTACCACGCGTGCGAGTTCCTGGTCCTGCCGTCGAATTCGGCGCTGGAAGCGTTCGGCATCGTCCAGATCGAGGCGATGGCGCTGGGCAAGCCCGTCGTCAGCAGCGA
>JACRNP010000122.1 GCA_016234845.1 Deltaproteobacteria bacterium
CATGCCCGCCGTCGTCACCCCGGAACCGGGGGGGCTCACATGGTTCGAGGTGATCGACATCCTGCGGGACGTGATGCGGGCGAACCGCAACGTGGTCGAGTTCGACATCATGGAGCTCGCCCCGATCGCCGGCATGGGGGCCCCGGACTACCTCGCCGCGCGCCTGTGCTACCGGCTGATGGGGTGGCTCGTCGCCCGCCAGTCCGAGAAGTAGGGAGGCGCCGCCCATGTCCGTTCCGACGAAGGTCTTTTTCACCAAGGGGGTCGGCCGCCACCGGGAGCAGCTGACCTCGTTCGAGCTCGCGCTCCGCGACGCCGGCATACAGAAGTTCAACCTGGTGCAGGTGTCGAGCATCTTCCCCCCCAAGTGCCGGATCGTGAAGAAGGAAGAGGGCCTGAAGCTCCTCCAGCCGGGGGAGATCGTGTTCGTCGTCATGAGCCGATGCTGCAGCGACGAGCCCAGGCGCCTGGTGGCGGCCTCCGTCGGCTGCGCGCTTCCCTCCGACCGGTCCGTCTACGGCTACCTGAGCGAGCATCACGCGTTCGGCCAGACCGAGAAGGTGGCGGGCGACTACGCCGAGGACCTTGCCGCCGCGATGCTCGCATCCACCCTCGGAGTGGAATTCGACGAGGACAAGAGCTGGGACGAGAAGCGCGAGGTGTGGAAGATCAGCGGCAAGATCTACAAGTCGTTCAACATCACGCAGTCGGCGATCGTCAAGGACGAGTACACCACGACCGTGGCGGCGGCCGTGCTGGTCCTGTAAAGAGGGGACGGAATGCGAGGAGCCCGGATCGTCGGGACGGGACGGGAGCTCCCCCCGCGGGTGGTGCGGAACGAGGAGCTTTCGATGCGGATGGACACCACCGACGAGTGGATCGTCCAGCGCACGGGGATCCGCGAACGACGGTACGCCGACCCCGGCGCGACGACGTCCAGCCTCGGTTCGGCCGCCGCCCGGAAGGCGATCGAGGCGGCCGGGCTTTCCGTCGGCGACATCGACCTCGTCGTCTTCGCGACCCTCTCCCCGGACTACTTCTTTCCCGGCTGCGGGGTCCTGGTCCAGCAGCAGCTCGGGATGTCCACCGTCGGCGCCCTGGATGTGCGCGACCAGTGCACCGGGTTCGTCTACGGGCTCTCCGTCGCGGAAGCGTACGTGAAGGGCGGATTCCACGACCACGTCCTGGTCATCGGGGCGGAAATCCACAGCCGGGGGCTCCGATTCACCACGGCGGGGCGCGACACCGCGGTGATCTTCGGCGACGGCGCCGGCGCGGCGGTCGTCGGTCCGGCGGAGCCCGGCCGCGGGATCCTTTCCTCCCACCTGCACTCCGAGGGGAAATACGCCGGGGAGCTGATCCTGGAGTCGCCCGGTTTCATCGACGATCCGTGGATCTCGCACGGGACGATCGATGCCGGGAAGCACTTCCCCAAGATGAACGGGAAATACGTCTTCACGCACGCGGTCCGGCGATTTCCGGAAACGATCCGGGAATCCCTCGAGAAGAACGGGCGTTCCCTGTCCGACCTCTCCCTCCTGATCCCCCACCAGGCGAACCTCCGGATCACGCAGGCGGTCGGAAGCGCGCTCGACCTCCCGGAGGGGAAGGTCTTCTCGAACATCGAGCGGTACGGAAACACCACGGCGGCGTCGATCCCGATCGCCCTGGACGAGTGCGTCGAGCAGGGGAGGATCCGGGAGGGGGACCTCGTGTGCCTGGCGGCGTTCGGGTCCGGTTTCACCTGGGCGTCGGCGCTGATCCGCTGGTAGCGTCGTCCGCCGTGGGGTGGCGGGTCCGCGACATGGAGACGGGCGACCTCGACCGGGTGATGGCGATCGAGGAGGTTTCCTTTCCCACCCCCTGGTCCCGGTCGATGTTCGCGGAAGACCTGGAACGGCCGTTCTCCTCGCCGGTCGTGGCGGAAGGCCCGGACGGCGAGCTGTGCGGATACGCCGTCTGCTGGAACATCGCGGGGGAGTCCCACCTCCTGAACATCGCCGTCCGGCCGGACCGGCGGGGAGAGGGGATCGGGCGGGCGCTGGTCGGCGAGTGCATCCGCCGCGGCGCCCTGGCCGGCTCGACGCTCATCCACCTCGAGGTGCGCGTCGGGAACGAGGAGGCGCAACGGTTGTACTTCCGGTGCGGATTCGAGATCCGGGGGATCCGGAAACGGTATTACACGGACACGGGAGAGGACGCGGTTCTCCTCTCCCGCGGGATCGGCGGGAGCGATGCCGAGTAAGGCGACACGGTTCGTCCACGGGAGGATCGTGCGCAACACCGGGCACGGGATCTTCTACCGGATGGAAGTCTCGATTCCCGACCGGATCGAGTTCGTCCCCGGGCAGTTCGCCATGGTGTCGGGGTGGCCCGGGAACGATCCGCTCCTGCCTCGCCCGCTCGCCATCTTCCGCGCCGGCGGGACGCGCTCCCGGGCTACCGTCGAATTCGTGTACAAGGTGGTCGGACGGGGGACGGCCCTGCTGTCGGGTTTGCACGACGGCGACCCCCTGTCCATCACCCTGCCGCTGGGGAACGGATTCGACCTCGGCGCGCCGGACCGGACCTGGTGGCTCGCGGGCGGCGGCGTGGGGTTCTCGACCGTCTTCCCCGCGGGGGTGGCCCTTTCGCAGGGAAAGGCGGAGTTCGAGATGTTCCTCGGGAGCCGCACGCGGGATCAGCTTCCCCCAAGGGAGTGGATCCCGGGCGGGGACCTCCCGGGGCGGGTCCACCTGTGCACCGACGACGGCACGGCCGGATTCTTCGGCACCGTCACCGACGCGATCCGGGAACGACTGGCGGCCCTTTCGCCCCCCGGGCGCGCCCGCGTGTCGATCCTTTCGTGCGGTCCGCGGGAGATGCTTTCGGGGATCGCCGCGGCCGCGGCCGCGCACGGGGTTCCCACGCAGGTGTCGCTCGAAAACCACATGGCGTGCGGATTCGGGGTGTGCTGGGGGTGCGTCGCCGCGGTGCGGGACGGTGACCGGACCGCGTACCGGAGGGTGTGCAGGGAGGGGCCGGTGTTCGACGCGGGGGAGATCGTCTGGTGACGCCGAATCCTCTTCCGTCCCCCGACCTGACCGCGCGCGTGGGGAGCGTGGTCCTCCGGAACCCGGTGATGAGCGCCTCCGGAACCTTCGGCTACGGCCTCGAATTCTCCCCGTTCTACGACATCTCCCGGCTGGGGGCGGTGGTGGTCAAGGGGCTCTCCCTTCTTCCGACGGCGGGCAACGCCCCGCAGCGGATCGTCGAGACCCCCGCGGGGATGCTGAACGCGATCGGGCTCCAGAACATCGGTGTCGAGCGGTTCGTCGCCGACGTCGCGCCGCGGCTTGCCGACGCCGGCGCGGTCTTCGTGGCGAACATCTACGGCCGGACGATCGAGGAGTACGAGGGGGTGGCCCGCCGGCTGTCGGAGCTTCCCGCGCTCGCGGCGATCGAGCTGAACGCCTCCTGTCCGAACGTGAAGGAAGGGGGGATCGCCTTCGGCTCCACATCGGAAGGGTTGTCGGGGCTGACCCGTCGCGTCCGCTCCGCCACGAAAAAACCCCTCTGGGTGAAGCTCTCCCCAAACGTCACCGATGTGGGGAAGATGGCCCGGGTCGCCGAGGAGTCGGGGGCGGACGCCGTCACCCTCATCAACACGCTCGTCGGATTGGCGGTGGACCACCGGACGCGGCGCCCGAAACTCTCCAACGTCACCGGGGGGCTCTCCGGACCGGCGATCAAGCCGGTGGCGCTTCGCATGGTATGGGAGGCGTGCAAGGCGGTGCGGATTCCGGTGGTGGGGATCGGCGGGATCCAGAGCGCGGAGGACGCCCTCGAGTTCCTCCTGGTCGGCGCCGCCGCCGTCCAGGTCGGCACGGCGAATTTCCGGAACCCGAACGCGTGCGTGGAAATCATCGAGGGGATCCGGGAGTTCTTCGCACGGGAGAAGATCGCCCGGCTCGACGACTACCGCGGGGGGATTCTTCTCCGGGGTTGACGGAGCGGGGAGCCGAAGGAAAAGAAATGTGTTGTGGGCCGCCGCGTTTTCCCTGTACTATAATGGCGTTGGGGCTAGGTTAAGTGGGCTGGAGCCCACTTTTTTTTTCCGAATTCAAAGCTTGAAAACGGACACCGAAAAGATCGAGGCGCTGGCCGTGGAAGTCGCCCGGGACCTCTCCCTCCTCCTCTACGACGTGGAGGTCGCGAGGGAAGGTCCGAGGACCATCCTCCGCGTGTTCATCGACCGGGACGGCGGGATCCCGCTGGCCGACATCCAGGCGTTCAGCCGGAGGTTCGGCGCGATCCTCGACGTGGAGGATCCCGTGGAGGGGCCCTTCGTGCTGGAGGCGTCCTCTCCCGGCGTGAACCGCCGCCTGCGCAGGCCGGAGCATTACGCGCACTCGCTCGGGAAGCGGGTGAAGGTGGCGCTGCTCGCCCCGCGGGAGGGGCGTCGCCACCTGGCCGGGGAGCTCCTTTCGTCCGACGGCGAAGGGATCACGGTCCGGGTGGACGATGCGCATTTCAGGATCCCCTACGGGGAGATCCGCAAGGCGAACCTGGATGTATCGCAGGATGAACTCTTCGGGAAGGGAATGAAAAAGCGATGATTCTGGACGTGGGGCAGATCATAGCCCAACTGGGCAAGGAAAAAGGGATCGACAAGGGCATCATCATCGATGCGATCAAGGAAGCGCTCGAGAGCGCGGCCCGCAAGAAGTTCGGGATGAACAAGATCATCGAGGCGACCTACGACCCGGAGACCGGGGAGTTCGAGATCCTCGCCTTCCGCACCGTCGTCACGGAGCTCACGGACCCCGATACGCAGATGACCCTCGCGGAGGCGCTCGAGCTCGACCCCGAGGCGCAGGTGGGCGACAGCCTGGGCGACCGGCTGAGCACCAAGGACCTCGGGCGGATCGCGGCCCAGACCGCGCGGCAGATCATCATGCAGAAGGTGAAGGACGCGGAGCGCGAGGTCATCTACAACGAGTTCATCGGGCGCAAGGGGGAGATCATCAACGGCATCGTGCAGCGGTACGAGCGCGACTGCCTCGTCATCGACATGGGGAAGACCGAGGCGATCATGCCCCCGTCGGAGCAGATCCCCCGCGAACGGTACCGCCAGAGCGACCGGATCCGCGCCTACATCAAGGACGTCACCAAGACGTCCCGGGGGCCGGAGATCCTGTTGTCCCGCTCGGACCCCCGGATGATCCTCAAGCTGTTCGAACAGGAAGTCCCCGAGGTGTACGAAGGGGTGGTCTCCATCCTGAGCGTGGCCCGGGAGCCGGGGTTCCGCACGAAGATCGCCGTGCGCTCGAAGGACCGCGACGTGGATCCCGTGGGGGCGTGCGTCGGGATGAAGGGGTCCCGGGTGCAGAGCGTGGTGCAGGAGCTGCGCGGGGAGCGGATCGACATCATCGCGTGGGACGAGGACCCGGCGAAATTCGTCTGCAACGCGCTGCAGCCCGCGGAGATCATCCGGGTGCTCGTGAACGAGTCGGAGAAGACGATGGAAGAAGGGGCAGAACGTCAAGCTCGCCTCCAAGCTCGTCGGGTGGCACATCGAGGTGCGGGCCGAGGGGCAGGTCGAGGACGCCCTGAAACGAGCCGAGGGACTGTTCGCGAAGAAGCCGGAAGCCCCCTCCGAAGCTTCTCCGGCGGAAGGTACGGAAGCGAAGGAGGGCGGAGCATCGGAAGCTCCCCCGGCGGAAGGTACCGGTTCGACAGAGGGCGCGCCCTCCGAAGCGGCTTCGGCGGAAGGCGCTGCCGCGGAGGAGGAGGCGAAGGAGGAAGGTGCCCCCCCGAAGGAGTAGCCCACCGCCCCTGCGCACCTGCGTCCAGTGCGGGACGCGCGCGGAGAAGGGGCGGCTCCTGCGGATCGCGGGAAGGCCCGGCGCCGGGTGGGCTCCGGATCCCGCGGGGAAGATGCCGGGGCGGGGGATCTACCTTTGCCGGGACGGCGAATGCGTCGCGCGTTTCGCGGCGAGGATACGAACGCAGAAGGGCGGCGCCCGCTGGAAGATGGGCGCCGGGGGCGGAGGGTTGGCCGACCGCCTGACCGCCCCCGTGCCGGACGGGACGAAAAAATAGCGGGGGGAGTGGATGGACAAGGTTCGGATTCGTGATCTGGCAAGGGATCTCGGAATGGAGTCGAGCAAGGAGATCCTCGCCTTCCTCGAAAAGATCGGCGCCAAGGGGAAATCGGCATCCAGCAATCTCGAGGGAGACCTGATCGAGCGGGTCCGGAGCCACTTCAAGAAGCCGGCCCCGCCCCCTCCCCCTCCGCGGACCACCACCGTCACCCGCTCCGACGGGGTCCTGGAACGCCGTTCGCAGAAGGTGATCCTGCGCCGCGGGGCGCCCGCCCCGCCGCCGCCGCCCGAGGCGCCCGAGGAGCCTCCCGTGGCGGAAGCCGCGCCCGCGGTCCCGGCCGAACTGCACGCCGGCCCCCCTCCGGTCGAAGCGCCTGCGCCGGCACCCGCTCCCGCCGAGACGGCGGGCGGGGAAGGCGAGGCGGCGGCGGAGATCGCCCCCGTCCCGGAGCCGACCGTGCGCGTCGTCGAGAAGCCGGCGACGCCGCCGAAACCGGAGGACGTGCGCAAGGAAAAGGAAAAGAAGTGGAAGAAGACG
This sequence comes from Deltaproteobacteria bacterium, assembly GCA_016234845.1. Taxonomy (NCBI): domain Bacteria; kingdom Pseudomonadati; phylum Myxococcota; class Myxococcia; species Deltaproteobacteria bacterium. Next base: position 6,625 of record JACRNP010000122.1, read on the forward strand.
AAGCCCCACGAGAAGAAGGTGCAGAAGGGGGTCCTGAAGCAGACGATCATCCAGGAGGTCCTCGGGGAGCCGGAGGTCGAAGCCAAGAAGGCCGAAGCCCCCGCCCCCGCCGCCGAGGCGGAAGCCGTCGTCGTTCGGCAGTTCCAGCCGGCGCGCGTCGCCAAGCGGAGGGGAAAGCCGGTCAAGGAGAAGAAGGCCCCTTCCACGCTCCCGCCCAAGGCGAGCAAGCGGCTGCTGAAGATCGAGGAGGTGGTGACCGTCGGGGACCTCGCGCACCGGATGGGCGTCAAGGCGGCGGACGTCATCAAGAAGCTGATCGAGATGGGGATGCCCTCCACGCTGAACCAGCTCTTGGACGCCGACACGGCCAGCCTCCTCGCGCAGGAGTACGGATTCGAGGTCGAGAACGTGGCGCCCGAGGTCGAGAGCCTGATCGACCAGGAGGCGGACCGCGAGGAGGACCTCCGCCCGAGGCCGCCCGTGGTGACCATCATGGGGCACGTCGACCACGGGAAGACCACCCTGCTCGACGCGATCCGCGAGAGCAAGGTCACCGAATCCGAGGCGGGGGGGATCACGCAGCACATCGGGGCGTACGAGGTCGAACACCACGACCGCCGGCTCGTGATCCTCGACACCCCGGGCCACGAGGCGTTCACCTCGATGCGCGCGCGCGGCGCCTCCGTGACCGACATCGTGATCCTCGTCGTCGGGGCGGACGACGGGGTGATGCCGCAGACGATCGAGGCGATCGACCACGCCAAGGCGGCCGGCGTCCCGATCGTGGTCGCGGTGAACAAGATCGACAAGCCGGGCGCCCAGCCCGACCGGATCCGGCAGCAGCTGTCCGACCACGGCCTTCTTCCCGAGGCGTGGGGAGGGACGACGCTGTTCGCCAACGTCTCCGCGAAGAAGCGGACCGGGATCAGCGAGCTGCTCGAGCTCGTCCTGCTCCAGGCGGATATCCTCGAGCTGAAGTCGAACCCGGGGAAGATGGCCCGCGGCACCGTCCTCGAATCGCGGCTGGAGAAGGGGCGGGGACCGGTGGCCACCGTGCTCGTCCAGGACGGAACCTTGCGGGTCGGCGATTCCATCGTGACCGGCAGCCACTACGGCCGCGTCCGCGCGCTGGCGAACCACAAGGGGAAGCGCCTCGACGAGGCGGATCCCGGGACCCCCGTGGAGATCCAGGGCCTGTCGGGGCTTCCGGACGCCGGCCAGAAGTTCGCCGTCCTGAAGGACGAGAGGACGGCGCGGCAGATCGCGCTGCACCGGTCCGAGAAGGAGCGCGAGCGGGCCGTCACGCGCCCCCGCCTGAGCCTCGAGGACCTTCACCGGAAGATCGACGCGGGCGAGGTCAAGGACCTGAACATCGTCATCAAGTCCGACGTCCAGGGGTCGATGGAGGCGCTCCAGTTCTCCCTCGGGAAGCTGGCCACCGACAAGGTGAAGGTCGCCGTCATCCACTCGGGCGTCGGCGGCATATCGGAGTCCGACGTGATGCTCGCGTCGGCGTCCTCCGCCGTCATCATCGGGTTCAACGTGCGTCCGGAGCCGAAGGGCGCCGACCTGGCCGAGCGGGAAGGGGTCGACATCCGCCTGTACTCCGTCATCTACGACGTGGTCGACGACATCCGCAAGGCGATGGAGGGGCTCCTCGAGCCGACCCTGAAGGAGGTCGTCCAGGGACGGGCCGAGGTGCGCAACACGTTCCACATATCGAAGATCGGAACGATCGCCGGCTGCAGCATCCTCTCGGGAAAGATCACCCGCAACTCGAGCATACGGCTGCTGCGCGACAGCGTGGTGGTGTACGAAGGGAAGCTCTCCTCCCTCAAGCGGTTCAAGGACGACGTGAAGGAGGTCGTCGAGGGGTACGAGTGCGGCCTCGGCATCGAGAACTTCAACGACATCCAGGTGGGCGACCACATCGAGGCGTTCGTCATCGAGAAGGTCGCCGGGATCCTGGGGTGACGCCCGCCGCGGCGGCATAGAGGGGGATTTTGCTGGTCGCGGTGCTGACGGCGGAGCTGTTCTTTCCCGACGCCGCGTCCCTGAAGGACCGCCGGAGGAGGCTCTCGGGGCTCGTCGCCCGGATCCGGGCCGGGTACCCGGTGTCCGTGGCCGAGGTCGGGGAACAGGGGCTCTGGCAGCGGGGCACGATCGGGGTGGCCCTGGTCACCACCGACGCGCGGCTCGCGCAGTCGATGTTCGACCGGATCACGGACGGGATCGGCGGGAGCGGCGAGGTGGAGCTCCTCTCCCGCCGCGTCGAATATTTCCACCCCGAGGGGAGCGAGATATAGATGAAGGGTCGCGGCGACCGCCCCGCCCGGGTCGGCGAGCGGATCCGGGAGGAGCTCTCCCTCCTGATGCAGCGGAAGGTGAACGATCCCGGCCTCGCCGCCGTGACGATCACCGACGTGTCCGTCACGCCCGACCTCAAGATCGCCCACGTCAACTATTCGGCGCTCGTCGGACCCGGGGAACGCAAGGCCGTAGCGCAGGCGCTGCGGCGCTCCGGCGGGTACCTGCGCCGCGAGCTCGGTCGCGTGCTCGATCTCCGGTACGCCCCCGAACTCCAGTTCCACTACGACGACTCGTACGACCGGGGGGCACGGATCGACGCGCTCCTCAAGGGGATCGCGGGCGGGGAGGAACGGCCCGATGAGGGGTGACATCGAAGCGGTCTGCCGCGTCCTGCGGGAGATGGACCGGTTCCTGATCGCCTGCCACGAGAACCCCGAGGGCGACGCCATCGGCTCCGAGCTCGCGCTGGCCCTCGCGCTCCGGAAGATGGGGAAGACCGCCGTCGTCCTGAACTCCGACCCCGTCCCGGGCAACCTGCTCTTCCTCCCCGGCGCCGACACCGTGGTGTTCGAGGAGGACGGGTCGAAATACGACGTCGCGGTCGTGGTCGACTGCGGCTCCCCCGATCGGACGGGTCGGGTCGGGGTCGAACTGCTGAAGTGCCCCCTCCTCGTCAACATCGACCACCACCGCACCAACGGCGACCGCGGGGAGCTCTCGCTCGTGGACCCCGACGCCGCCGCGACCGGTCTCCTGGTCCATCGAGTCCTCTCCGCCATGGGGTACGACTTCGACCTCGCCGTGGCGGTCAACATCTACGTCGCGGTTCTCACCGACACCGGCTCGTTCCACTACGGCAGCTCTTCGCCGGAGGCGTTCCAGGTGGCGGGGGATATGGTCCGGCGCGGCGTGGATCCGTGGGCCGTGGCGGAGCAGGTGTACGAGACGCAGAGCGCGTGGCGGCTCCGCCTCCTCGGCCGGGTGCTCGCGTCCCTCGAGGTCGTCGCGGGGGGGAAGGTCGCCTCCATCACCACGATGCGCTCGGATCTTTCGGAGTTCGCGGCGGGGAAGGACGCGCTCGAGGGGTTCATCAACTACCCCCGGTCCATCGTCGGGGTCGAGGTCGCCGTCTCCTTCCGCGAGGAGGAGGGGGACGTGTTCCGGGTGAGCTTCCGGTCGAAGGGGCGCGTCGACGTCTCCGCGGTGGCGTCGCGCTTCGGCGGAGGCGGCCATCGGAACGCCGCCGGCTGCACCGTCCCCGGGTCCCTGGCCGAGGTGAAGCGGAAGGTGTTCGAGGCCCTCGGTACCGCGCTCCCGTGACGGCGGGCGTTCTCGTCCTGGACAAGCCGGGGGGGATCACGTCGTTCGACGCGGTGCGGGCGGCGGGCGCGATCCTCCGGGAGCGCAAGTGCGGCCACGCCGGGACCCTCGACCCGATGGCCACCGGGGTCCTTCCGGTGTGCGTCGGGGCCGCCACGAAGATCGCCGGCTACCTGGTGGAGGAGGAGAAGGAGTACGAGGCGGAGTTCGCCCTGGGGGTCGCGACCGACACGGGCGACGCCACGGGGAAGCCGACGGAGGAACGCCCCGGGGCGACCGCGTCGGAACCGGAAGTGGCCGCCGCGCTCTCCGGACTGGTCGGGACCTTCCCGCAGGTCCCGCCGGCCTACTCCGCCGTGAAGGTGGGGGGCGTCCGCTCCTACGCGCTCGCCCGGAAAGGGAAGGAGGTTCCGCTTCCCCCCCGGACGGTCACGGTCCGGGAGGCCCGGCTCCTCTCCTGGACCCCCGGGGGTTTCCGGGCGCACATCGCGTGCTCGAAAGGATTCTACGTGCGGGCCCTGCCGCGTGACCTGGGGGAGCGGCTCGGCGTGCCGATGACGGTCGCGGCCCTTCGCCGGACCCGAGTGGGCGATTTCCGGATCGAGGACGCCGTCACGCTCGATGGGCTGCGGGAGCTTTCCGCCCGCGGCGCGGCGTCCGGCGCGCTGATCCCGATCGCGAAGGCGCTGTCCGGGATGCCGCACCGGGTCGTCCCGGACGAGGCGGTACCGGCCGTTCGGAACGGCCGGCTTTCCGGGGAATGGCTCGTCCGGCTCGCGGCGGAGGTCCGGGAGGACACGGCGCTTCTCGTGACGCGGGAAGAGGAGCCGCTCTCGATCGTGGGGCGCGGTTCCCAGGGGATCTGGAAGATCCTGCGGGGCATGTAATTTACTTGCCGCGCGCATTGTGGTATAAAGAAAATCTTCAATAAAACGGAACGGTTCCATGGGAATGAAAGGAGAAGGTCACAAGGACATGAGCCTGGTCACGGAGAAGAAGAAGGACATCATCGGAAAGTTTCGTGTGCACGAGTCGGACACCGGCTCCCCCGAGGTCCAGATCGCGCTCCTGACGGAGCGGATCAACATGATCACGGACCACCTGAAATCGCACACCAAGGACTTCAACTCCCGGCGCGGGCTCCTCAAGCTCGTCGGGCAGCGCCGCCGCCTGCTGGACTACCTGAAGTCCAAGGAGTCGATGCGGTACAAGGCGGTGGTCGAGTCCCTCGGCCTGCGCAAGTAGCCCCGTACGTTTTCGACATCACCCGACCAACATAAACCGCGGCCCCGCCGGGGGCCGAACCGAGAAGGGAAGAACACACCGTGGGAAACGTGTACGAAACGGAAATCTCCGGACGCAAATTGTCCATCGAATCGGGCCGTTGGGCCAAGCAGGCGGGAGGCGCGGCCGTCGTGCAGTACGGCGAATCGGTCGTCATCGTCACCGCGTGCGCAACCGAGCAGCCGAGGCCCGGGATCGACTTCCTTCCCCTGGTGGTCGACTACGTGGAGAAGACCTTCGCCGTGGGGAAGATCCCCGGCGGCTTCTTCAAGCGCGAGGGGAGGCTGTCCGAGTTCGAGGTGCTCACCTCCCGCCTGATCGACCGCCCCATCCGCCCCCTCTTCCCGAAAGGGTTCTACAACGAGATCCAGGTGATCGCCACCGTCCTCTCCGCCGACAAGGAGAACGACACGGCCATCCTCGCGATGATCGGGGCGTCCGCCGCGTTGTCCATCTCCGAGATCCCGTTCGCGGGCCCCATCGCGGGCGCGCGGGTCGGGCGGATCGACGGGGAGCTCGTGATCAACCCCCGGATCCCCGACCTGGAGCGGAGCGACATCAACATCTTCGTCGCCGGCAGCCGGGACGCGATCCTGATGGTCGAGGGAGGGGCGAGCGAAGTCCCGGAGGAGGAGGTGCTGGACGCCATCCTCTTCGCGCACCGCTCCCTGGTCCCCGTCCTCGACCTGCAGGAGCGGATGGCGAAGGAGATCGGCAAGGAGAAGAGGGCGTTCGAGAAGAAGGAGCTCCCGGAAGAGGACGCGAAAAAGGTCGCCGCCATCGCCGCGTCGCCGCTGGCCGAGGCGTACGCGATCCTGGCGAAGCAGGACCGGCGCCGGAGGGTCGAGGAGATCTCCGAACAGGTCCGTTCGGCCTTCGGCGAGGAGGAGCGCGCGGAGAAGGCCGCCCTCATCGCGGACGCGTTCAAGAGCCTCGAGAAGAAGGTCGTCCGCGGGAAGATCACGAAGGAGCGGAAGCGGATCGACGGCCGCGGCCTCTCCGACGTCCGGAACATCAGCTGCGAGGTCGGCGTGCTCCCGAGGACCCACGGCTCCGCCGTCTTCACGCGCGGCGAGACGCAGGTCCTGGTCACCGCCACCCTGGGGACCTCCCAGGACGAGCAGCGGATCGACTCGATCCTGGGCGACACCACCAAGGCGTTCATGCTCCACTACAACTTCCCGCCGTTCAGCGTCGGGGAGGTCAAGATGCTGCGCGCCCCCGGACGCCGCGAAGTGGGGCACGGCGCGCTGGCCGAGCGGGCGGTCGCCAAGGTCCTCCCCGGGGGGGCCGATTTCCCCTACACGGTCCGCGTGGTCTCCGAGGTGCTCGAGTCCAACGGCTCCTCCTCCATGGCGACCGTCTGCGGGTCGTCGCTGGCCATGATGGACGCGGGAGTGCCCGTCAGCGGGGCCGTGTCCGGGATCGCCATGGGGCTCATCAAGGAAGGGGACGACATCGCGGTCCTCTCCGACATCCTCGGGGACGAGGATCACCTGGGCGACATGGACTTCAAGGTCGCGGGTACCGGGAACGGGGTCACCGCCATCCAGATGGACATCAAGATCGGGGGGGTCAGCCGCGACATCATGCTGACCGCGCTGCGCCAGGCGCGCGAGGGGCGCCTCCACATCCTGGGGAAGATGAACGCGGTCCTTCCCGAGCACCGTCCCGAGCTCTCCCCGTTCGCGCCGCGGATCTACGTCATGATGGTCAAGACCGACAAGATCCGCGAGATCATCGGCCCGGGAGGCAAGGTCATCCGGGGCATCCAGGAGCAGACCGGCGTCAAGATCGACATCGAGGACGACGGCACGGTCAAGATCGCAGCGGTCGACCAGGACTCCGCGCGCGCCGCCATCTCGATCATCGAGGGGATCACGCAGGAGCCCGAGGTGGGAAGGGTCTACCCGGGGCGGGTTCGCAAGATCATGGAATTCGGCGCCTTCGTGGAGATCTTCCCCGGGACCGACGGCCTGCTGCACGTCTCGCAGATCTCGAAGCACCGGGTCAACGTGGCGGATTGCTTCAAGGAGGGGGACGAGGTCACCGTCCGCGTCCTCGAGGTCGACCGCGACGGCAAGATCCGCCTCACCCACAAGGAGTTCGAGGAGGAGGGGCGTTTCAAGGCGGCCACCGGACCGCCGCCTTCCTCCGACAAGGAGGGCGGCGGCAGGGACCGCGACCGGGACCGGGGCCGCGGGGGACCGAGGGGACGCCGGTAATCGGTCGACGTCGATGACCGTCGAACGAACCGTCCTCGACAACGGAATCGCCATAGTCACCGAGCAGGTGCCGTACCTGCGGTCCGCGACGGTCGGGATCTGGGTCCCGGTCGGCTCGCGGGCCGAGACGCCCGCGGACAGCGGGATCGCCCACTGCATCGAGCACATGCTCTTCAAGGGCACGCCCCGCCGGAAGGCGATCGACATCTCGCGGGCCATCGAATCGGTCGGCGGGACGATGAACGCCTACACCTCTCGCGAGTACACCTACTTCTTCGCCAAATCCATGGAGAAGGATTTCCCGCTCCTCGTGGACCTCCTCTCCGACATCTACCGCCACTCCCTCTTCGACCCCGCGGAGCTCGCGCGCGAGAAGAGCGTCATCCTCCAGGAGATCCTGATGGTGGACGACACTCCCGAGGAGTTCCTGCACGACTTCTTCAACGCGTCGTACTGGAACGGGCACCCGCTGGGCCTCCCGGTGCAGGGGACGGCGGAGAGCGTCGACCGGTTCGACCGGGACCGGGTCGAGGGGTATTTCCGGGACCGGTTCCGCCGCCGGGGAATCGTGGTCACCGTCGTCGGAAACCTGGATCACTCCGGGGTCGCGGCGGAGGTCGCGAACGCGCTGGGCTCCCTGGAGCTTCGCGAGCCGTTGACGCCCCCGCCGCCCACCGCGCCCGCCCGGGGATCGTTCCTGAAGCCGAAGCCGCTCGAGCAGGCGCACCTGTGCCTGGGCGCCCCGGCCGTCTCCCGGCGCAGCGAGCGCGTCTTCGCGATGGACATCTTGAACGCGATCCTGGGCGGCAGCTCCAGCAGCCGCCTCTTCCAGAGAGTGCGGGAGGAGCGCGGGCTGGCGTACTCCGTCGGTTCGTCGCTCTCGGTCTACGCGGACACCGGGATCCTCGAGATCTACGCGGGGACCGGCAAGGAGCACGTCCTGGAGGTCCTGGAGCTCGCGGGGCGCATCGTCGACGATCTCCGCCGGGGCGGCATCTCCGACGACGACGTCGCCTTCGCCAAGGAGCTCATCAAGGGGAACACGCTCCTGTCGCTGGAGTCGACCGGGTACCGGATGTCGTTCCTCGCGATGAACGAGATGTACCTCGACCGCCGGGAGCCGCCCGAGGCGATCCTCTCGAGGGTCGACGCGGTGACGCCGGGCGAGGTGCGCGAGCTCGCGGAGGAGCTGCTTCCCCGGGAGCGGTTCGCGCTGGCGGCGCTGGGGGATCTGCCCGCGGGGGAGCTCGCCTTTTGAGCGCGGGCGGCGGGTGCGACATCCGCGTCCGGCTGGTTCGCGGGGGAGTGGAGCTCCTGCCGTCGTACCGGACCGGGGGGGCGTCGGGGATGGACCTTTCCGCGGCGGTCGACGCGGAGGTGACCGTCCCGCCCGGCGGCCGGGCGTTGATACCGACCGGCGTGGCGCTTTCCCTTCCGCCCGGAGTCGAGGGGCAGGTCCGCCCCCGCAGCGGGCTCGCGATCCGGAACGGGGTGACGTGCCTCAACTCCCCCGGGACGATCGACGCCGACTACCGCGGGGAGATCCAGGTGATCCTCGCGAACTTCGGGGAGGAGCCGTTCCGCGTCCGGCGCGGCGACCGGATCGCGCAGATCGTCTTTTCGCCGGTCCTGTCGGCGCGGTTGACGGTCGTGGACGACCTCGACGGGACGCCCCGCGGCGCCGGCGGCTTCGGGCACACCGGAACATAAGGAGGGACGACGTGATCGAACGGTACACGCGGCCCGAGATGGCGGCGATCTGGAAGGACGAGAACCGGTTCCGCATCTGGCTCGACATCGAGGTCCTCGCCATGGAGGCGATGGTCCAAAAGGGGTGGATCCCGAAGGACGCCCTGGCGCGGGTCCGGCGGAAGGCGGCGTTCGACGTCGCCCGGATCGACGAGATCGAGCGGAAGGTGAAGCACGACGTCATCGCCTTCCTGACGTCGGTGGCCGAGACCATCGGGGACGATTCCCGGTTCCTCCACGTGGGGATGACCAGCTCCGACGTCCTGGACACCGCCTTCGCCGTGCAGATGCGGCAGGCGCTGACGCTGCTGATCCGGGAGGCGGAAGGGGTGTTCTCCGTCCTGAAGGCCAGGGCGATGGAGCACCGGCGGACCGTGATGATCGGGAGGACGCACGGGATCCACGCGGAGCCGGTGACCTTCGGCTGGAAGATGGCGCTGTGGGCCGACGAGGTGCGGCGCGACATCGCCCGCCTCAAGCGCGCCCGGGACGTCATCTCCGTCGGGAAGATCTCCGGCGCGGTGGGGACGTTCGCCAACATCGACCCGTTCGTGGAGGAGTTCGTCTGCAGGAAGCTGGGGCTCGCGGCGGCGCCCGCTTCCACCCAGGTGATCCAGCGGGACCGGCACGCGGAGGTGTTCTCCGCCATGGCGATCACGGCCTCCTCCCTCGACAAGTTCGCCACCGAGATCCGCCACCTCCAGCGGACGGAGGTGCTGGAGGTCGAAGAGTTCTTCTCCGCGGGGCAGAAAGGGTCCTCGGCGATGCCGCACAAGAGGAACCCGGTCCTCTCCGAGAACCTCTCGGGGCTTTCCCGGCTGCTGCGGGGGTACGCCGTGACGGCGATGGAGAACATCGCCCTTTGGCACGAGCGGGACATCAGCCACTCGTCGGCGGAGCGGGTGATCGCCCCCGACGCCACCATCGCCCTCCACTTCGCCCTCGGGCGGTTCCGGGGGATGATGGAGAAGCTGGTCGTCTACCCCGACAGGATGACGAAGAATCTCGAGAGCACCCACGGCCTCCTGTACTCCCAGCGGGTTCTCCTGGCGCTGGCCTCGAAAGGATTCTCGCGGGAGAAGGCGTACGAGGTCGTGCAGCGGCAGGCGATGCGGTCGTGGAGGACCGGACGTCCGCTCTCCGCGCTGCTGTGGAAGGACCGGGACGTACGCGCCGCGCTGACGAAGAAGGAGTTCGACGCGCTGTTCGACATCGGCTATTACCTGAAGAACATCGACGGGATCATCGACCGCGTCTTCGGGGAAAAGGGAGGCAAGGGGTGAGGGCGAAAATCTACGTCACGCTCAAGCGGGGGGTCCTGGATCCCCAGGGAAAGGCGATCCACGCCTCGCTCTCCCACCTGGGGATCGACGGGGTGGAGGACGTCCGGGTCGGGAAGTTCATGGAGGTCGCGCTTGCGGAGATCGGCCGCGAGGAGGCGAAGAAGCGCCTGGACGAGGCGTGCCGCCGGCTCCTGGCCAACACCGTCATCGAAGAGTACCGGATCGAGATCGAGGGGTGAGGGGGAAATGAAGACCGCGGTTTTAGTGTTCCCCGGCTCCAACTGCGACCACGACGCGTACCACGCCCTGAAGCACGTGGTCGGGCTCGACGCGGAGTTCGTCTGGCACAAGCAGTCCTCCCTCGAAGGTTTCGACGCCGTGGTCATCCCCGGCGGCTTCACCTACGGCGACTACCTGCGGACCGGCGCGATGGCCAAGCTGTCTCCCGTCATGGACGCCGTCCGGCGGTTCGCGGACGGCGGCGGTCCCGTGATCGGCATCTGCAACGGATTCCAGATCCTTCTGGAGGCGGGACTGCTTCCCGGCGCGATGATCGTCAACGACTCCCTGCGTTTCATCTGCGATTACGTGCACTTGAAGGCGGAAACCTCGCGCACTCCCTTCACGAAGTCGGTGGCTCCCGGCAGCGTGCTCCGGATCCCCGTCGCCCACTACCAGGGGAACTACTACGCGGACGCCCCGACCCTGTCCACCCTCGAGTCGAACGGCCAGGTGGTCTTCCGGTACTGCGACCCGACCGGTTCGGTGACCGCCGAGTCCAACCCGAACGGTTCCGCCGGAAACATCGCCGGGATCTGCAACGGGAAGGGGAACGTCCTCGGGATGATGCCCCATCCGGAGCGGTGCGCGGAAGCCGAGATGGGGAGCGCCGACGGCCGCCGCCTCTTCGACTCGATGGCGGCCTGGCTCAAGGAGGGCGGACGATGAAGGAGAGACCGGTCACCGCCGCCCTCGCGAGGGAGCACGGGCTCTCCGAGGAGGAGTTCGGGCGGATCCGCTCCATCCTGGGACGGGACCCGAACTTCACCGAGCTCGGCATCTTCTCCGTCATGTGGAGCGAGCACTGCTCCTACAAGAGCTCCCGCGTCCACCTGAGGAAGTTCCCCACGAAGGGGCCGCGCGTCCTCCAGGGGCCCGGGGAGAACGCCGGGATCGTCGACATCGGCGACGGCCTGGCCGTCGCCTTCAAGATGGAGAGCCACAACCACCCGTCCTTCATCGAGCCGTACCAGGGGGCGGCCACCGGCGTGGGGGGGATCCTGCGCGACGTCTTCACGATGGGGGCGCGCCCCATCGCCTCGCTGAACTCCCTCCGCTTCGGGCGTCCCGACCACCCGCGGACCCGGTACCTGGTCGGCGGCGTCGTTTCCGGGATCGCGGGGTACGGCAACTGCATCGGCGTCCCCACCGTCGGCGGCGAGGTCTACTTCGACGAGTGCTACGACGGGAACATCCTGGTGAACGCCTTCACGCTGGGGGTCGTCCGCCACGACCGGATCTGGCGGGGAACCGCCTCCGGGATCGGGAACCCGATCGTGTACGTCGGGTCCAAGACGGGGCGCGACGGCATCCACGGGGCGACGATGGCGTCCGGCGAGTTCGACGAGAAGTCCGAGGAGAAACGCCCGACCGTGCAGGTGGGCGACCCGTTCACCGAGAAGCTCCTCCTCGAGGCGTGCCTGGAGCTCATGCGCACCGACGCGATCGTGGGGATCCAGGACATGGGGGCGGCCGGCCTCACCTCCTCCTCCTTCGAGATGGCGTCCCGCGCCGGGACCGGGTTCACGATGGACCTCGACCGGGTCCCCCAGCGCGAGGAGGGGATGACCCCGTACGAGCTCATGCTCTCCGAGTCGCAGGAGCGGATGCTCCTCGTGGCGAAGAAGGGGAGGGAAGGGGAGGTCCGGGAGATCTTCGAGAAGTGGGACCTCGACGTCTCCGTCGTCGGCGAGGTGACCGGAGACGGCGTGGCGCGGATCCGGTGGCGCGGGAAGACGGTCGCGGAGATCCCGATCGGGTCCCTGACCGACCAGGCGCCGTTGTACGACCGTCCCGCGGTCCGTCCGGAAGGCCAGGACGCGCTCCAGAGGCTCGATCCCGCGGCGCTTCCGGCGCCTTCCGACCTGGCGGAGACGTGGCTCCGGATGATGTCGTGCCCCGAGATGGCCGACAAGAAGTGGATCTACCGCCAGTACGACCACATGATCCGCACGAACACGATCGTCCTGCCGGGTTCCGATGCCGCGGTGCTCCGCGTCAAGGGGACGAGGAAGGGGATCGCGATGTCGGTCGACTGCAACAGCCGGTACTGCCTCCTCGACCCGTTCGCGGGCGGGATGATCGCCGTCTGCGAATCCGCCCGGAACGTCGCCTGCTCCGGGGCGGAGCCGATCGGCCTCACCGACTGCCTGAACTTCGGCAACCCGGAGAAGCCGGAGATCATGTGGCAGTTCCGCTCGGCGATCGAGGGGATGTCGAAGGCGTGCGACGCGCTCTCGATCCCGGTGGTCTCCGGGAACGTCTCCTTCTACAACGAAACGATGGGAAAGGGGATCCATCCGACCCCGACGGTGGCGACGGTGGGGCTGCTTCCGGACGCCTCGACGCGGCTTACGCAATGGTTTTCGGCGCCGGGGGACCGGGTGTTCCTCGCGGGTGCCGACCGTCTCGGCCCGCACCTCGGAGGGTCCCTGTACCTCAAGGAGGCGCACGGACGCGTTGCGGGCACGCCGCCCCCGGTGGACCTCGGGCACGAGAAGCGGCTGCAGGAGTTCCTCCGCGCCGCGGCCCGGGAAGGGATCGCCGCGTCCGCCCACGACCTGGCGGAGGGGGGATACGCCTGCGCCCTTGCCGAATGCTGCATCACGCGCCCGGAGGGGCCGATCGGCGTGACGGCGGCCAATCCGTATCCCGAGCGGGTCCGCGCGGACTTCGCGATGTTCGCGGAGTGCCAGGGCGCGGTCCTCGTCTCCTGCCGCCCCGGAAAAAGGGAATCCCTGCTCGACGCGGCCCGTCGGTTCCGTATTACAATGACGGAATTGGGACACGTCGGCGGGGAGCACATCGACATCGAGGGCGTTGCGAAGGTCCGGGCGGTCGACCTGCTGGAAGTCTGGCGGGACGGATTCGCCTCGGCACTGGGCCTCGACCGGTAGGGGAGCGGATGTTCGACGGCTGGAACGAGGAGTGCGGGATCTTCGGGATCCACGGCCACCCCGAGGCGTCCAACATGACGTACCTGGGGCTCTACGCCCTGCAGCACCGCGGGCAGGAGAGCGCCGGGATCGCCAGCACGGACGGCGAGGTCATCACCTTCCACAAGGAGATGGGGCTGGTCGCCGACATCTTCTCGGAGGAGATCCTGTCCCGCCTCCCCGGCCACGCCGCCATCGGCCACGTCCGCTACTCGACCACCGGCAGCTCCGACCTGAAGAACGCGCAGCCCGTGGTGGTCGACTTCGAATCCGGATCCATCGCCGTCGCCCACAACGGGAACCTCGTGAACGCGCACGAGATCAAGCGGGAGCTCGAGGTCTCCGGTTCCATCTTCCAGTCGACGATGGACACGGAAGTCATCGTCCACCTCATCGCGCGCTCCCGGAAGGATCGGATCGAGGACCGGATCGTCGACGCGCTGAACCAGGTCCGCGGCGCGTACTCCCTCCTGTTCATGACCCGCGACAAGCTGATCGGGGTGCGGGACCCCCACGGGATCCGCCCGCTGGTCCTCGGGAAGCTCAAGGGGGAGGACGGCGGCACGGTGATCTGCTCCGAGTCGTGCGCGCTCGACCTCATCGAGGCGGATTTCCTCCGGGACGTCGCGCCCGGCGAGATGGTCGTGGTCGACCACCGCGGAACGCAGTCGTACCACCCGTTCCTCCCGGCGGTCGAGCGGTTCTGCATCTTCGAATACATCTACTTCGCCCGCCCCGACTCGGTGCTGGGCGGCAGGAGCATCTACGAGGTCCGCAAGGCGCTCGGCCGGCAGCTCGCCCGGGAGCACCCGGCCGGCGCGGACATCGTGATCCCGGTCCCCGATTCGGGCGTGCCGGCGGCGCTGGGGTATTCGGAGGCGGCGGGGATCCCGTTCGAGATGGGGCTGATCCGGAACCATTACGTGGGGCGCACCTTCATCGAGCCGCAGCAGTCGATCCGGCATTTCGGCGTGAAGATCAAGCTGAACGCCGTGCGCGGAGTGGTGAACGGGAAGCGGGTCGTCGTGGTCGACGATTCGATCGTGCGGGGGACGACGGGCCGCAAGATCATCAAGATGATCCGGGCGGCGGGGGCGAAGGAGATCCACGTCCGCATCAGCTCGCCGCCGACCTGCTACCCGTGCTTCTACGGGATCGACACGCCGCTGCGGCGCGACCTGATCGCGGCCACTCACACGCTGGAGGAGATCAACACGTATCTCACCTCCGACACCCTGGGGTACCTCAGCATGGAGGGGCTCCACGCCTGCGTGCCGAACGGGAACATCTCGTACTGCGACGCCTGCTTCTCCGGGAACTATTCGATCCCGCTGGAGACGGTGGAGACCGAAGAGCAGCTTCCGCTGTTCCGGGGGTCGGTGCGGATCTGACGCGCCGCCCGCCCCGGCCGACCAAACCGAGGGGGTGATCCGCAATGCAACGCTTCGCCCGCGGCTCCGCCGCGTTTCCCGCCGAACTCGCCGCCGACCGGCGACGCTTCCTTTCCCTCCTGAAGGAGAAGAGCTACGAGAAGCGGAAGGTCGTCCTCTCCTCCGGCAGGGAGTCCGACTTCTACATCGATTGCCGGCAGGCCACGCTCGACGCCGAGGGGGCGCTGCTCACCGGCCGGCTCTTCTGCGCCATGCTCGAGACGGGGGAGCGTCCGGAGGCGGTCGGGGGGATCACCCTCGGCGCCGACCCGATCGTGACCGCGGTGTCGCTCACCTCGGTCCTGCGCGGCTGGCCGGTTCCCGCGTTCATCATCCGGAAGGAGCCGAAGAAGCACGGCACCGCGCAGTGGATCGAGGGGACGAAGAACCTCCGCCCCGGGATGCGGGTGGCGATCCTCGAGGACGTCGT
>JACRNP010000123.1 GCA_016234845.1 Deltaproteobacteria bacterium
AAGGGGAAGCTCTCCGACGTGATCTCGGGTGCGGACCTGTTCCTGGGGCTGGCCGGCCCGGGGCTGGTCACGGTGGAGGACCTGAAGAAGATGTCGAAGGACCCGATCGTGTTCGCGATGGCGAACCCGGACCCGGAGATCATGCCGGAGGAGGCGACCCCGTACGTGCGGATCATGGCGACCGGGCGCTCGGACTATCCGAACCAGATCAACAACGTGCTGTGCTTCCCCGGGATCTTCCGCGGGGCGCTGGACTCCCAGGCCACCTGCATCAACGAGGAGATGAAGCTGGCGGCGGCGTACGCGATCGCCTCCTGCGTGGGGAAGGAGGAGCTGTCGGAGGACTACATCATCCCGTCCGTGTTCGACCGGAAGGTCGGTCCCGCGGTCGCCAAGGAGGTCTCCCGGGCGGCGCACCGGAGCCGGGTGGCCAAGCGGGCGCCGAAGTCGTACGCGGAAATCAGCCTGGTTTCCTGAGCCAGGCCGGGTTTCCCGGAAAATGGAACGAGCGGAAAGAAAGGCTTCCGTGCGGTCGTGTTCCGCGGAGAGCGCGGCCGCAAGGAGAGTCCACCGGCACCGGTACCCGGACCTGTCCGGGATGACCGTGGGGACGTGGAGGATCCTCTACGAGGAGAAGGGGGAGGAGAACCCGCACTGCCTGTGCCGGTGCGTCCGGTGCGGCGTGAAGAAGGTGATCGCCGCCCGCAAGTTCCTCGATGGGTACGCCTTGCGGTGCCCTGAGTGCAGGTTCCGGGAGAAACTCGAAGAGGCGTAGCGGGCGGCGGGAAGTCAATCCTCCCTCGAGATCAGCCCCCTCTCCGCCAGGAACCGGATGATCCCGTCGGCGAGGCTTCCGGCGTCGCCGGTGAGCCGTCCGCCGGCCTTCTTCCCGGCCCCTCCCGAAAGGACCCATTGCATCCGGCCCGCGGCGGAAACCTCGTCGCCGGGAGCCAGGATCTTCTTCGGCCGAATCCTCGGGGGGGCCCATCGGACGATATCGACGACCGGCAATACCTCTCCCCGCGGGGGCTGGTTCAACAGGCCGCTCCCGTCGATTCGCCGGATGTCGTGCCTCTCGGCCGTCCTGCGGCCGGGCAGGGTCGGGTACCGCGGCCGGTTCAGGGGCCGATCCACGGTGAACACCGCGGGCAGGGTGCACTCCACGATCTCCCTCTCCCCCCGGTCCAGCGTTCTCCGGAGGATCGCCCTCCCTTCCCCGGGGTGCAATTCGACGGAGACGACGGACGTCACCACCGGAAGGCCCAGCCATTCGGCCAGGATCGGCCCGGTTTGTCCCATCTCATCGTCCATGGCCACCTTGCCGCAAAGGACCAGGTCGTACTTCCGCTCGCGGAGGAATCCCGCCAGTGCCGCGGATACCGCCCAGGGGCCCCGGTCCGGGGGGGAGTCCCCGACGATGTGTACGGCCTCGTCGACTCCCATCGCGAGGCACCACCGCAGAACCGCCTCCGCGCGCGGAGGACCGAGCGTCAGCGCGGTGACCCTCCCCCCGAACTTCTCCCGGGTTCGGAGCGCCTCCTCGACGGCCACCTCGTCGTACGGATTCACGGCGTACACGACTTCCTCGGAGAGGAGCCGTTTTTTCACCGGGTCTACCCCGCTTCGGACGGCGAACAAGGCGACCTGCTTGACGCATACGACGATCTTCATGCGTGCCGTCGCGTCATAAGGCGCGCGCCAGGATCTCGGCCAGATCGAGGCATTCCGGGACCGCGCTCCCCGCTTCCCCCCCGCGGATCCCGTCCTCGAGCATGTACAGGCAATGGGGACACGCGGTGGCGACGATGTCCGGCAGAAGGGAAAGCAGCTCCGAAGCCCGCCGCTCGTTGATCCGCGCGCCATCCGAAGGGAGCCACAGGTGGCCGCCACCCGCCCCGCAGCAGAAACCGTCCTTCCGGCTCCGCCCCGCCTCGGCGAGCCGAATGCCGGCGATTCCCGAAAGAACCCGCCTCGGCGGCTCGTGGATCCCGTGGTATCTCCCCAGGTAGCAGGGATCGTGGTAGGCGACCGTTTTTTCCATCGAGCGGGATGCGCGGATCGCGCCGCGATCCAACAGGTCGAGGAGGAACGTGGTGTGATCGATCACTTCGAACCCGGCGCCGAAGTTCGCGTATTCGTTCCCGAGCGCGTTATGGCAGTGCGGGCACGATGTCACGATCCTCGAGACCCCGCACTCCTTCAGGGTGGCCACGTTTTTCCGGGCAAGGGAATGGAAGAGGTATTCGTTTCCCGTCCTCCGGGCGAAATCCCCGCAGCAATGCTCCCGGGAACCCAGGACAACGAACCGGATCCCCGCGGTCGCAAGGATTCGGGTCATGGACCGCGCGACGCTCCGATACCGTTCGTCGAACGCTCCGGCGCACCCGACCCAGTACGCCAGGTCGACCTTCCCTTCCTTCCCGGCCGCCTCAAGCTCCATCCCCACCGCCCACTCCAACCGGCGGGAGAGACCGAACCCCCAAGGGTCGGAATGCAGCTCCAGATTCCGGAACATCGGTTCCAGCTCCGCGGGAAACGCGCTTTTTCCGAGCACGAGGTGGCGTCGCAGGTCGACGATCGTCTCGACGTGCTCGATCAGCATGGGGCAGGCCGCCTGGCAATGCCCGCATGCGGTGCACGCCCAGATGTCCTCCGGCGGTACGCCGGTTCCATCCCTTCCCCTCGACCGTTCCCCGAGGGTGCGGATCACCTTCTGAGGGCTTAACGATTTCCCCGTCGCGTGTGCCGGGCATGCCGCTTCGCATCGCCCGCACCGCGAGCAGGCGTCCAGGTCGAGAAGCTGCTTCCACGAGAAATCCCCGATCGCGCCCGCTCCGAGCGTCTCCAGGCCGTCGAAATCGGGGATCGGCTGCAGGGCCCCCGCCGGGCGGAACGAACGGAGGTATATGTTGGCAGGCCCGGCGATGGCGTGCAGCATCTTGCCGTACGGGACCGCCGCGACGAATCCGAACGCCAGGAGGAGGTGCGTCCACCAGATGCCGCGGTGCCATCGGAGAAGGTCCGGGACGGAGGACCCGGAGAAAAGCCGCGCGACGGCGTTGGCCACGTAGGAGCAAGGCGCCGCCCCGGGTTTCG
This sequence comes from Deltaproteobacteria bacterium, assembly GCA_016234845.1. NCBI lineage: Bacteria > Pseudomonadati > Myxococcota > Myxococcia > Deltaproteobacteria bacterium. The sequence goes on from JACRNP010000123.1 coordinate 3,097, forward strand.
TCGCGGCGATCCGCAGCGACTCGACGAGGAAGCCGGTGAGGGCGATCCCCAGGATCAGGAGAAGCGGTCCCAGGTCGTCGGCGTCCCGTGTCGGGGGGTCGGGCCGGGGGGCAAGGCGCCGGGCGAGCGCCGCGACGACTCCCACGATCAGGACCGCCCCGAACGTCTCGGCGAACAGCTTGAACGCGATGTAGAACCGCCCGTCCAGGATCCGGACGCCGAAATCGAACTCCACGGCGACGATGCAGGTGACGAGGAACAGGGCCAGGAACGCGGAAAAGATGGCGAGGTGGATCGGGCCTCCCGGACTCTTCTCCAGCACTTTCCGCTGGCCGAGGCCGTTCCGGAGGAACTCCAGCGCCCGCTTTCCCGGGCGGTCCAGCCGGTATTCCCTTTCGGGCCGTCCCCGCCGGTATGCCCGGATGCGGGAGAGGATCCTCCACCAGAAGAGGAGGAGGACGCCCACGAGGAGGAGGTACATGACCCCGGCGGTCGACGGCGGCAGGTTCCACAGGATTTCCCTGCCGAAGGTTTTCAAGGGAAGCCTTGCCCCGCACCCCTCATGTCAGTTCCATGTTTCTGGCGATGATGTGCTTCATGATCTCGGTGGTGCCGGCGAAGATGGCGATGACCCGCACGTCGCGGTAGAAACGGCAGATCGGATACTCCTCCATGTAGCCGTACCCCCCGTGAAGCTGCAGGCAGTGATACGCCACCCGGTTGGCCATTTCCGGTATCCACGCCTTCGCCATGGATACCTGCGTGACCGCGGAATCCCCCTGCATGTGCCTCCCGATGAGCCGGTCGAGGAAAGCCCGGCCCAGTTCGACCTCTGTCGCCATCTCCACGATCTTGAAGGCGTTGTGCTGCATGCTGCACACCGGCTTCCCGAACGCCTTGCGATCGCGGGTGTACCGGATCGTCATCTCCAGCATGGATTCGGCCATCGCCTGGGCCATGACGGAACAGACGAGGCGCTCCTGCTGGAGATGGTCCATCAGATGGGCGAATCCCCGGTTCTCCTCGCCCAGGAGGTTCGACTCCGGCACCCGGCAATCCTCGAAGATCAACTCGGCCGTGTCCTGGGAGTGCAGCCCCATCTTCTCGAGCTTCCTCCCCCTCTGGAATCCCGGGGAGTCCCGCTCGACGCAGATCAGGCTGATTCCCCGGGAGCCCTTGGCGTGTTTCTCCGTCCGGCACGCGACGATCACGAGGTCGGCGTTGATCCCGTTCGAGATGAATGTCTTTACCCCGTTGATGACGTAATCGGCTCCGTCCCGCTCCGCGCGGGTCTTGATCCCGGCCAGGTCCGATCCCGCGTCGGGCTCCGTCATTCCCACGGCCAGGACGATCTCCCCCGTGGCGCACTTGGGCAGCCACCGCTTCTTCTGCTCCTCCGTTCCGAGATGGTGGATATACGGCGCGACGATGTCGCTGTGGAGGGGCGCCATGAAGCCGATCCCTCCGGCACGGGAAAGCTCCTCGGTGATGATGACGGAGTACAGGAAGTCGGCTCCGCTTCCCCCGTACTCCTCGGGCAGCCACGGGCAGAGGAATCCGGCCGCCCCCATCTTCCGCCAGGCGTCCCGCGGAACGATCCCGTTCCGCTCCCAATCCCCCACATGGGGCGCCACTTCCTGGCCGATGAATCTCCTGAAGGCGTCCCGAAAGATGGCGTGCTCCTCCCGATACATCCTCATTCCTCCCGGACGTGAGCGTAGGCGTTGGTGAGAACCTCCCCGCCCTTGCCGGAAACCCGAAGATGCCAGGCCCCGTCCCCCATGTTCCACCCCTGGGTGGTGATGGTTTCGCCGGGATAGACGGGTGCGCTGAACCGGACGCCGAACTCCTGGAGGCGTTCGACCTGGTTCCCGCAGGCGCCCCGCAACAAGGCGCGTCCCACGTAACCGAACGTGCACAGCCCGTGAAGGATCGGCCGCGGGAATCCCGCGAAGGACGCGGACATCGGATCGACGTGGAGCGGATTCCGGTCTCCCGAAAGCCGATAGAGGAGCGCCTGGGATTCGGATGTCTTCTCGGAGATCTCGAAGTCGGGAGAACGTCGTTTCGGAATCTCCCGGACGGTGGCCTTCGGTCCGGGGTCCCCTCCGTACCCTCCGAATCCCCTGCAGAACAGGGAAGCCCTCGTGCGGAAAAGGCGTTTCCCGGACGGGTCGGTCGTCTCCGTCTCGACGACGAGGAGCGCCGCCTTCCCCTTGTCGTAGACGGCGGGCACCCGCGCGGTCGTGAGCATCGTCCCCCGGGGCGGTATGGCCTTATCCAGGGTGATGGCCTGCTCCCCGTGCAGGACGCTCCGGAACGGGACGTTGAACCGGGGCAGCAGGTTGACCATCGGGGCGAACATCGGGACGACGGCGTACGTCGGGCAGACCTTCAGCCCCCCGTTCGCCCCTTCGTAGACGAATTCCAGGTCTTCCGGCCGCGCCCCGATCCCCAGGTGGTACAGGATGACGTCGCGATCGTCGTATTCGTGCACCGTCGCGCCGTTGGATTTCCCGACCCGGTCCAGGCGGATCACGCGCCTCCCCCCGCTACCATTTCAGCCCGCCGCCGCATACGATCGTCTGGCCGCTGATGTAGTTGGATTCCGGGGAGCAGAAGAGGTAGACCGCGTCCGCCGCCTCCTCGGGGGTGCCGGCCCGCCCCAGGGGGATCAGCTGATCCTCCATCGCCTGGATGAACCCGGGCTGGATCCCCACATGGATCTCCTTCTCCTCCACCCGGATCGTGGCCTCCCCGCCCGTCAGCGGCTGGGTCAGCCGGGTCCGGATCAGGCCGAAGGCCACGCAGTTGACGTTGACCTTGTACCGTCCCCATTCCTTGCATAATGTCTGGGTCAGGCCGGTCAGGCCCGATTTGGCGGCGGCGTAGTTGGCCTGCCCCGCGTTCCCGCCCAGGCCGGCGACCGAGGAGATGTTCACCACCTTGCGGAACCGTTCCCTGCCTTCCTTCGCCTCTTTCTTCGCGGAGTCGCGGATGAAGGGGGTCGCCGCCCGCAGGATCCGGAACGGGGCCGTCAGGTGGACGGCCAGCATCGCCTCCCACTGTTCGTCCGTCATCTTCTGCACGACGCTGTCCCACGTGTAACCCGCGTTGTTGACGATGATGTCGAGCCCTCCGAAGGCTTCGATGGCCGCCCGGACGAACCGTTCCGCGAACCCCCCGGCGGTGACGTTCCCCGCGCAGGGAATCGCCTCGCCCCCGCCTGCCCGGATCGCCATCACCGTCTCGTCCGCGGGCCCCTCGTCGAGGTCGTTGACCACGACGCGTGCCCCCTCGCGGGCCAGCTTCAGCGCGATCGCCCGGCCGATGCCCCGGCCCGCGCCGGAAACGATCGCGACGTTCCCTTCCAGTTTTCCCATGACGGATGCCTCCTGCCGGTTGGGGCGCGCTCAGTCCGCGCCGTACAGCGTGACGACGCAGGCGCCCCCGAGCCCCAGGTTGTGCTGGAGGGCGTGGCGGGCGCCTTCGACCTGCCGGGAACCGGCCTGCCCCCGGAGCTGCCAGACCAGCTCGGCGCATTGGGCGACGCCCGTGGCGCCCAAGGGGTGTCCCTTCGAGAGCAACCCGCCGGACGGGTTGGTGACCACCTTGCCTCCGTACGTGTTGTCGCCGTCGTGGATGAACTTCTCCGCCGTGCCCTCGGGGGTGAGTCCCAGCGCCTCGTAGGAGATCAGCTCGTTCACTGTGAAGCAGTCGTGCAGTTCCGCGACGTCCACGTCTTCCGGGCCGATCCCGGCGGTTTCGTACACCTTTCTCGCGGCGTCTCGGGTCATCCCGTAGCCGATGACGTGCATCGGGCTCTCCGCGAAGGAGTCCTCGCGGTCCGTCGTCATCGCCTGCGCGGCGACGGCGACCCGCGTGTCCAGCCCGTGCCGCCGGGCGAACGCGGGGGAGCAGAGCACCGCGGCGGCCGCCCCGCACGTGGGCGGGCAGCACTGGAGCCGGGTCAGCGGCTCGGCGACCATCGGCGAGGCGAGGACTTCCTCCACCGTGACCGGTTGCCGGAAGATGGCGAACGGGTTGTTCGCCGCGTGCTTCCGCGCCTTGCAGGAGATCTTCGCGAACGACTCCGGGCGTATCCCGTATTTTTCCCGGTATTCCCGCGCGGCCGCGCAAAACAGCTGCGGAGCCATCGGGATGGAGTCGTCCCATCCCCCGAGGCGACGCAGGGTGTCGATGAACCGGGATAGCGGCGTGGGGCGATCCGTCCACCTCTCCACCAGCGCCCCCGGCGTCATCTGCTCGAACCCCATGGCCAGCGCGCATTCCGCCGATCCGCTCTCCACCGCCTGGCGAGCCAGAAACAGCGCCGTGGATCCGGTGGCGCAGTTGTTGTTCACGTTCACCACCGGGATCCCGGTCAGGCCCATCGCGTACACCGCGGCCTGACCGCACGTCGAATCGCCGTAGACGTACCCGACGTACGCCTGTTCCACCCGGGAGTAGTCGATCCCCGCGTCCTTCAAGGCCGCCCGGCCGGCGCTGGACCCCATCAAATCGTAGGAATCGCTTTTCCCGGGTTTTGCGAACGGCACCATCCCGACGCCGACGACGAGAACCTTCCCTCCCATCCCCATCTCTCCTCCCGCTACGGCTTCTTCATCCCGACCATGTCGAAGAACTTTTCCGGGATGTCCTTTGGATTCTTGTAGAAGAAGTGGACGCACGGATCGCCGGGGTTCCGGGGGAACGGATTCTCGTGGTCGTGGCACCACAACGGCTCGCCGGTCGCCTGCATCGGCAGGACCATGTGCCCCCAGACGCAGTGGCCGCAGTACAGCGGCATCCCGTCCTTCGAGAAGGTGTGGAATCCGGCTTTCGTGTACTTTCTTTCCCCGAGGATGCCGTCGTAGATCCGGCGGTTCACCATCTGCCCGCCGCTGCCGCACGGATCCTGCGTCATGATGAATTTCTCGTCGTCCTCCGCGACGGTCCACGCACCGCAATGCTGCCGCCAGACGTCCACGATGAATTCCATCCAGGCCTTCATCCCGCCCTGTTCCAGCAGGGTCCGCTTGCAGGCGTAAAGCGGCTCGATGAACGACTTCACCGCCTCCTTCAGGATCCCCGGGATCTGTTCTTCGCCGAACCGCTCGTGAATGATGGAGAGGAGCCTCGGCACGAACGCCACGTACATGTCGTGGATGTATTCCTTGGTCTCCTCGTTCCTCCGGACCCAGTGCCGGGCGCCTTCGATGTCGCCCCGATCCAGCGCCTCCAGGGCGAGCCGGTTGAAGTTCTTCCCCATCTCCTCGAGCTGCGCGTCCGTGAACGTCCTGTTTCCGTGCTCTCTCACCGTCGGGCACCTCCATGGTTCGCGATGCGGATCGTCGCCGTTTCCCGCCGCCGGGTCCGGATTCTCCTACGGGAGGGTGTACCCTCCGTCCGCGGCGAAGGTCTGCCCGGTGATGAAGGATGCCTCTCCGGAGCACAGCCAGACGGCGGTCGAGGCGACATCCTCCGGGGTGCCGAACCGCCCCCGGTCACCAGCGCCACCTTGCCTTTCATGCGACTGTCCCCTTCCGCGGCGTCGGCGGCCGGCACGTCATTCCGGCTTCTTCCTGCCGATGCGGTCGTAATACTTCGCCGGGATCTTCTTCGGGTCCTTGTAGATGTGGTACACGCAGGGATCTCCCGGCTTCTTCGGGAACGGGGAGACGTGGATCCAGAATTGCGCGCCGGCCCCGGCGACGTCCACCGGGTAGGCTTCGTGGACGATGGGACAGTGCGCGCAATAGATCGGGACGTTCTCCTCGCCCCAGGTGTGCGGTCCGGCCTTCTTCAGTTTGCGGTAGCCGAAGGGGCCGTCGTAGGCCCCCATGTTGACCAGCCGGCCGCCGCTGCCGCACGGGTTCATCGTCAGGATGAATTTCTCGTCGTCCTCTTCCATGGTCATCCCCGGCGGCATGTGCATCGTGTGCTGACGCCAGACGTCCATGATGTATTCGATCCACCCCCGCATCCCCTTCTCTTCGAGGATCTTCGCTCTCGCGTCGAGGAACGGGCGCGACCAGCCGGAAGGCCCCAGGCAGGAGGTTTCCTTCAGCACGGATACCGCGGAATCCTCCCCCCACCGGTCGTGGATCGACGACAGCAGGGCGGTGATCCAGTGAAGATACAGGTCGTGGATGACGTCCTTCGTCTCCTTCTGCTTCCTGCACCAGAACCTGGCCTTCTCGACGTCCCCCCTCTCGAGCGCCTCCAGGGCGAGGTCCATGCAGTCCTTCGAGAATTCCGCCAACTCCGCTTTCGTGAAGATCCTCTTTCCGGGCATCCTTTCCTCCTCCTGTGTGCTCTTTGCCCCTGCCGGACGCCTGGCGGTCCCTATTCGGGCACGGCCATGGGCCCGATGGTCATGCCGCCGTCGAACACGATGTTCTCGCCGTAACAGTACGTTCCCTCCACCAGCAGCCAGTACGCCAGTCCCGCCAGCTCCTCGACGGTCCCGATGCGCCGGGCCGGGATCTTCGTGTCCGAAAGGTATTCGGCGGCCGCGCCGAAATATTCGTCGAACATGTCCGTCCTGAAGAAACCGGGGCAGATCCCGTTGACCCGGATCTTCAGCGGCGCGCATTCGATCGCGTGCCCCTTCACCATTCCCACGACGGCGTGCTTGGAGGCGGCGTAGTCGGCCGCTCCCGGGAATGCGACGGTCCCGGAAATGGAGGAGTTGTACACGATGGAGCCGCCGCCGTTCTTCGCCATGTTCCGGACGGCCCGCCGGGTGCAGTACCATTGCCCGATGACGTTCACCCGCAGGAGGGTTTCCCAACCCTGCCAGGTCTGGTCGGCCAGCGGTTTCTGGCCGAGGAATATCCCCACGTTGTTGAACAGGTAATCCAGCTTGCCGAAACGCGTCTCGAACGCGTCGAACGCGGCGTCGATGGACTCGGGACGCCCGATGTCCATGGCCAGCGCGAGCGCGTCCTTCCCAAGCGACCGGACCTGCGAGACCACCTCTTCGGCCGCCGTCCGGTTCTTTTCGAACGTGATCGCGACGTTGTGGCCTTCCCTGGCGAATTTCATCGCCACGGCGCGCCCCATCCCCCGGCTTCCACCCGTGATGAATATGTTTCCCATCCTTGCCCCCCTTCCCGCCGACCCGTCCCGCCCGCTACCGCTCCACCAGGACGTGCTCCTTGGAAAACCAGGTGCTGGACCGCGACAGGTCGACGAACTTGTACTCGTCCGCAAGAAGCATATCGAACCCCTCCGCCCCCTCGCACTCGGGATTCCGCATGACGTCGGCGAGGTGCAGACGGTCGAACCAGACCTCCGTCAGTCCGTCGTACGGCGCCAGGGTGCCCCGGCGGGTCCTCAGGGCGTCGTTCATCGGATCGTCGAAAGAGTGGCTCTGGATGTAGCGGAGGAACCCCATGGCCGCGCCGTAGCGACGCGTGATCGCTCCGTGGCGCGACTGCCACCATTCGTGGCACTTGTCCCGTCCGAGGGCCGGGAGGGCGTGGAGGACGTATATCAGCTTGACGACGGGACTCCCGCTCCGGGCGAGGATTCCGTCCTCCGGCATGGGGTTGATCTGCGGAACTTCCCTGGCGAGGAAGATGGACGATCCGGAATGATCGACGAACTTCCGCTCGCATTCCACCAATTCATCGATGGCCGCCACGCCCGCGGGAGAGGCCAGGGCGGAGGCCATCCGATCCCGGGTCCCCCACCAGCAGGCGGCGGTTCCGTCGAAAGGCTCGTGCATCTCCGGCCTCGCGACGCGGAGCGCCTCCCCTACGGGATCGTCGAGGAACGTGTACGACTGGACGTACCGGTGAAGATCCAGGGTGCTTTGGTGCTTCGCCACGAGCGGACCGTAGACGTTGCGGAAATAGTCGCGGAACTCCTCCCGGGACATCCCGGGGGTCCTCTTCAGGACATAGTTCACGCGGATCACTTCACACCTCCCCCCGGCCGCCGCGCCGGTTCCGGACCCTGCCTGCTATTTTACGGCAACCCGGCACGCGGCTTCCTCCGGGGACTTCTCGGCCGACAGCTCGTCCAGACAGGAGAAGATGTCCCTGGGCTTCACCACGTCGATCAGGATCGGCAGGACAAGAATCGAGGTCACCATGTTCATGACGAACATGAACGCCAGCAGGATCCCCATGGTCGCCTGGAACCGGAGGTCGGAGAACACCCAGAGGATCACCCCCACCGTGAACGTGGTCCCGGTCACGATGACCGCGCTGCCGCAGGAA
>JACRNP010000124.1 GCA_016234845.1 Deltaproteobacteria bacterium
TTCCCGAACATCACGGCGTTCGCCGGGAAGCTCGTCTTCCGCGAGGAGAACCTGGTCTCCCGCCTCCTCCACAACCAGACCGCCTTCATGGCGCAGACGCGCCTGGTCTTCTCGGGGCTTCCGATGATCGTCCTCCCGATCCGGGTGCTCTGACCGGCCGGGTCCCGCTCCCCGGGAATTCCCCCGCGGCTCCCCGGTGGTATAATCCGCGGGTACTCGCACGACACTCCAACCATACGGCGGAATCGTCGACGGCATGGCACAGGATTCGCTGTACCAGCGCGCCCGGAGGTTCCTGCTGGGCGCCCCGCGCGACCTCTTCGACCCGAAGATCTTCCACAACGTCTCCCTGATCGCGTTCTTCGCCTGGGTGGGGCTGGGCGCGGACGGCATCTCCTCCTCCTCGTACGGGCCGGAGGAGGCGTACCTGGCGCTGGGCGGACACACCGTCCTCGCGCTCTTCGTCGCCGCGGCGACGGTCATCACCGTGTTCATCATCTCGGCCAGCTACTCGCAGATCATCGAGGCGTTCCCCTCGGGCGGCGGAGGGTACATCGTCGCCTCGAAGCTGCTGGGGGAGAAGGCGGGGGTCGTGTCCGGGTCGGCGCTCGTCATCGACTACGTCCTGACGATCACCATCTCGGTCGCGGCCGGGGCCGACGCCATCTTCAGCTTCCTGCCGCTGCCGTGGCTGGCGTACAAGTTCACGTTCATCGTCTTCGTCATCCTCCTGCTGATCTGGCTGAACCTGCGCGGAGTCAAGGAATCGGTGGTGGTGCTGACCCCCATCTTCCTCGCGTTCATCCTGACCCACATCCCCCTGGTGCTGTACGCGGTCCTGCGCCACCTTCCCGAGCTCCCCGCCGTGGGAAGCCGGGTCTCCTCCGACCTCGCCTCGGCGTCCCGGGAGATGGGGTGGTTCGGGGTGGGGGCGCTCCTCCTGCGGGCGTACTCCATGGGCGCGGGGACGTACACCGGGATCGAGGCGGTCAGCAACTCGATGCAGACGCTTCGGGAGCCGCGGGTGCAGACGGGAAAGCGGGCGATGGCGTACCTCTCCTTCTCCCTCGCCTTCATGGCGGGGGGGATCATCCTCGGGTACGTCCTGAACGACGTGGCCCCGGTCCACGGAAAGACGCTGAACGCGGTTCTCTTCGGCGGACTGGTGCGGAGTTTCACCGACGGCCCCGTCGCCGGGTACCTCATCGCCTTCATCCTCTTCACCGAGGCGGTCCTTCTCTTCGTGGCGGCGCAGACCGGATTCCTCGGCGGTCCGCAGGTGCTCTCGAACATGGCGAACGATTCGTACATGCCCCACCGGTTCGCCCACCTCTCCGAGCGGCTGGTGACCAAGTACGGCGTCTACTTCATGGGCGGGATGGCGTTCCTGATGCTCTTCATAACGGGAGGCTCCGTCCGCTACCTGGTCATCATGTACTCGATCAACGTGTTCCTGACGTTCTCCCTGTCGCAGTTCGGCATGGTGATGCACTGGTGGAAGGACCGCGGCGTGGAAACGGGGTGGCGGTACGGACTGGCGATCAACGGCGTCGGCTTCTTCCTGACCGCCTCGATCCTCTGCGGAACCGTCTGGATGAAGTTCCCCGAGGGGGGCTGGATCACCCTGCTGATCACGGGGTCGTTCGTCGGGGTGAGCTTCCTCGTGCGGAGCCACTACCGGAGGGCGTCGGGCCACCTTCGTCGCCTGGACGACCTGCTCCTGAACCTGCCGGGCCCATCCGTGGCGCAGGAGCCGATGGTGCGGCGGCAGGCCCCCACCGCGGTCATCATGGTGTCCGGGTACAACGGCCTCGGGATGCACGTGTTCTTCTCGATCATCCGCTCCTTTCCCGGAACGTTCCGGAACTTCGTCTTCCTCTCCGCCGGGGTGGTGGACACCAGCCGGTTCAAGGGGGTCTCCGAGATCGAGAACCTCACGGCGGACCTGGGGAGCCAGCTGAAGAAGTACGTCGAGTTCGTGAAGGGACACGGGTATTACGCCGAGGCGCGGCACCAGGTGGGGACCGACGTGATCGAGATCGTCCAGCACCTCTCCGGAGAGGTGGCGGCCGATTTTCCGAACGTGGTGTTCTTCGCCGGGCAGCTCGTGTTCCAGGAGGACAACTTCGTGACCAAGCTCCTGCACAACCAGACCGCGTTCCTCGTGCAGAAGAAGCTGGTCTTCTCCGGCCACCCGATGATCGTGATGCCGATCCGCGTGCTCGACTGATACGGCGCGTCCGGGCGTACCCGGGGGGATGGAGCGGGCGGGGTTGACCCGGGCGCGGCGGATCTGAGACAATGTTCGGAAATTCGCAAAACGCGGCTCCTAGAAGAACAATCGGAGGTGATGGCGATGGCGATGGTGCGGAAAGCGGGATGGTTCGTGCTTGTGGCGGTCCTGATGGCCGGATGGATGGGTGTCCTGGGTTCCCTGCGCGGGGTCGCCGAGGCGGGCGTCATCGCCTCGCAGTTGTCGGGCACGGCGGAACGCTCGGAGGACCTGGCGAAGGTCCAGGCGTTCCTCGAGAACAAGCTGGTCGTCCAGAAGCTGGTGGACTACGGCGTGTCTCCATCGGAGGCGATGGCCAAGGCGAAGGCGATGAGCGCGCAGGACCTTCACCGGCTGGCGTCGCTCACCGATCGCGCGGCGGCGGGGTCGGACGACGCCCTCGGGTTCCTGATCGCGCTGGCGATCCTCGTGATCCTCATCATCGTCATCCTCAAGCTGATGAACAAGGAAGTCGTCGTCCGCTGATGCCCCGGTTCCGCCGGTTCGCGGGCGCCGCCCTGCTCCTGGGCGGCGCCCTTCTCGTTTCGACCGGATGCGCGCCGCATCGCCCAACGGCCGCGCGGGGGGGGGAAGCCGGGAGCGGCGGTCCGGGAGCGCGCATCATCCCCGGCGTCCCTTTCCTTCCGCAGGAGGAGGACACGTGCGGACCGTCCTCCCTCGCGATGCTGCTCCGATTCCACGGGGTGGACGCCACGACGGGGGAGATCGCCGCGGAAACCCGCACGGCGGGTCTCCGGGGGACGCTCATCACCGACCTCGCGGCGGCCGCCCGTCGGAGGGGGTTGCCCGCGGAGGTCGCCGACCTCGACATGGCGGGAGTGCGCCGCCGGATCGGGGAGGGGGAGCCGGTGATCCTGCTGATCGATCTGGGGATGTGGGTGTGGAGCCGCCCGCACTATCTCCTCGCCTACGGCACCGCCCCGGAAGGGGTGGTGGCGCACTCCGGACGGACGAAGGGAGCGGTCATCCCGTACGAGACCCTCGATGCCCAGTGGGAGAAGATGGGGCGGCTCTCGATCGTCGTCACCGGTGCCGCGAAGTGACCCGGGAGGGTTCTGGGGGAGCGGCGTTCCGGCTGGCCGGCGCCTTCCTGCTCCTTCTCGCGGCGGCCTCCGGCTGCTCCCGCCTGCCGAAGCTCATCGTCCTCGAGGATCCGCTCTCCGCCGACGAGCACGTGGCGCTGGGCGTCGCGTACGAAGGGAAGGGTGAGCTTTCGCTTGCCGCACGGGAGTACGAGCGGGCGCTGAAAAAGGAGAGCGGCTCCTTTCGGGCCCGCGTGAACCTCGGCAACGTGCGCCTGGCGGAAAAGCGGTACGACGCCGCGCGCGACGAGTACGGGAAGGCCCTCGCCCTTCGGCCGGGGGACCCCGAGGCGACGAACAACCTCGCCTGGGCGGCGATCCGCTCCGGGAGCGGGCTGAAGGAGGCGACGCGCGGCATGGAAGACGTCCTGTCGGACCCCGCGCGGCGGTCGCCCCCCCTCCTGGACACCCTCGGCGTCCTGCTGGGAGCGGTTGGGCGCGTCCCGGAGGCGAAGGCCGCTTTCGACGAGGCGCTCCGGAAGTGCGCGTCGGGGGATCCCTCCTGCACGGAAGCCGTCCGCCGGGAGACGATGGAGCACCGGGACGCCCTTCGATGATCCGGGAATCCCCGATCCTGCCGCCGCTCCATCCCGAGCTCCGCTACCACAACTACGCCTCCTACCTGCGCCGCCGTCTCGGCGGCACGGCTGTGCGGATCCCGGTGGACGGCGGGTTCACCTGCCCGAACCGGGACGGGACCATCGGCGTCGGCGGTTGTTCCTGGTGCAACAACGACGCGTTCACGCCGGGGATCCGGTTTCCCGGGCTCCCCGTCGAGGAACAGGTGCGGCGGTCGATCCAGTCGCCCGGAAGGCACCACGCGTTCCGGCGCTTCCTCGTCTATTTCCAGAAGTTCAGCAACAGCTACGCCTCGCCGGAGGAGCTCCGGCGGAAGTACCGCGCGGCGTTCGCCCATCCCGACGTCGCCGGGATCGTGGTGGGGACGCGGCCCGACTGCCTCGGCGGCGGAGTGCTGGACGTTCTGTCGGAAGTCGCCCGCGACCGGTACGTCTGCGTCGAGGTCGGGCTGCAGTCGATGTCCGACGCCGTGCTCCGGCGCATGAACCGGGGCCACGGCGTCGAACGGTTCGTCGAGGCGGCCTCCGCGGTGCGAGACCGCGGGATCGACGTCGGCGTGCACCTCATCTACGGTCTGCCGGGAGACACGCGGACCCGCTTCCTGTCCGCCGCGCCGTTCCTGTCGCGGCTCGGCGTGCACGCGGTCAAGCTGCACCATTTCCACGTCGTCCGGGGGAGTTCCCTGGAGGCTGCGTTCCACGCCGGGAAGGTCCGGACGCCCGCGTACGACGACTACCTTTCCGCCTGCGCCGACTTCCTGGAACGTCTCTCGCCGGAGGTGGCCGTCATGCGGCTCATGGGAGAGGCTCCCCGGCACCTGCTCCTCGGGCCCCGGTGGGAGAAGGGGCCGCGGGAGCTGGCGTCCGACCTGTCGGCCACGCTGGCCTCCCGCGGGACGCGCCAGGGGGCGCGGTGGAACGGCGGGCGGGGGAGGAGGGCGCGTGCCGGACGGTGACCGGGAGTACCTTCCGCACTCGTCGGGCTGCTTCCTGTGCGGGGAGGAGAACGCGTCGGGGGTCCGCGCCCGGTTCTTCGTCGAGGGAGACGAGGTCCGGGGGGTCGTGGCCCTTCCCCGTCACATGAACGGGTACCGGAACGTGGCGCACGGCGGCGTGCAGGCCGCCCTGCTCGACGAGACGATGGGGTGGGCCGCGACCGTCTTCGGGGCCCACCACCCCATGTACGTCACCGGGGAGCTCACGGTGAAGTTCGTCGCGCCGGTGCCCGTGGAGGCGGAGATCGAGGTCCGGAGCCGGCTGGTCCGGGACGCCGGGCGGCTGGCCCTCTGCGAGGGGGAGATCCTGCACGGCGGGAAGGTGTGCGTGCGGGCCGGCGGGAAGTTCGTCCCGATGAGCCGGGAGGCCACGGAGCAGGTGATGCCGTACCTGCGGTTCCACGACTGCCGGAAGTTCCGCGAGATCTTCGAGCCGTACCTGCGGGGCCGGTAACGGTCGCCACGAAGCAGGGGGGTGTCCCCGCTCTGCACACTCCTCGCCGGTGTCGCTTCGTTCCTCGCGGGGGGCTTCCTCTCGGGGACGTTCGCGACCTTCGCCCGCTCACTGCGGATTCCGCTCGACGCAATTTCCGCCTCGCTCCATACGCCCCCTCCGAGGAACCCCCCGCTGCGTCACTCCGCGCCGTTACCGGGAGTGTACGGAGCAGGGAGGGGCTGAGCGGAGCCGCCAGTTGTCACCGTACTCGTATGCGGACCGTGTAGGCAACGGTTCCGGCGCGGGGGCCGGCGGGCGTGTCGATCGCTGCGGGCCTCCCCTCGGGCGGGATCGTCCCGAGGCGGCCGAGCTCCTCGAGGAACGCCGCCGCCGAAGGCTCCGGCAGGAGGACCCGGACCGCGGCGGCGCCTTCCGCCACTCCCGCGGATGCCCGGTCCGGAGATTCGGACCCCCCGCCCAGCCGCCGCGCGGCCGCGGCGATCCGCTCCTCGACGCCGTCCCGTTGCCCCGCTCCCACCTCCAGCAAGACCTCCCTTCCGTACGGCACCGGCCGGAGAAGCCGTGACGGCGGGGCGGCGAGCGCTCGTCCTTCCTGCGCCTTCCGCATTCCTTCCGCTTCCGCGACCCGCTTCCCGTCGATTCCGGCGGAGGCGGAAGCCGCCGTCTCCCGATCCTGCGGCGGTGGAGGCGCGACCGTCGCCGGCACGATCCGCCCCGAATCGGTGCTGGCCCGGACGGCGGGGGCCGCCGGAAGGTCGGCGGGAGACCAGTCCCGGGCCTTCGGCATCTTCGACGGCGCGGCTTCCTCGCCTGGTTTCCCCGCGTAGCGGGCCCCCGTCCCACCCTCCGGAACGAACCGGACGCTTTCCCCGGCGGATGCGCGAGGTGCACGGGGGTCCCGGCGGTCCGCGGTTTCCCGCGGCCGCACCGTATCCGGCGCGCTTTTTTCCGAAGCGGAGGGCGCGGGCTTCTCCACGGCGGAGGGGGGCGGCGGGGCGGTCGCATCCGGCGGTTGGGTCCTCTGGTACCAGTACACGGAGGCGAACAGGAGGACGGCCGCCGCGGCCTCGAGAGGGAGCCAGCGCCGGGAGAAGTACGGGCGGGCGCCCGCGCCGCGCGGCCCGGCGCTCCCGGGGATCCCGCCCGCTTCCGCCCCGATCGCCGCCCGCACGCGGGCCCGCAGCTCGGGGGGAGCGGGGTCGGGCGCCAGTCCCCGAAGCCGATCCCGAAGGACGTCCAGGGATTCCGCGACGGAGGCGCACTCCGCGCATGCCGACAGGTGGGCGGAAACGGCCTCCGCATCGGAGGACGGGAGGAGGCCGTCCCGGAACTCCGACAGTCTTTTCTGCGTTTCCGTGCAATCCATCGGCTCCACCCTCATGCCACCGCCGCGAGCATCTTCCGCAGCGCCATCCGCGCCCGGTGGAGGCGCGATTTCACGGTTCCCACCGGGACCTCGGCCAGTCCGGCGATCTCCTCGTACGAGAACCCCTCGACGTCCGACAGGAGGACCATCCACCGGGACTGTTCGTCGAGCCGGGACAGCGCCGCGAGGAGGATCGACCGCAGCTCCCGGTTCTGCGCGATCCGTTGCGGGAGGGTCTCCTCCCCGCCGGCCGGCTGGAAGACGGGTCCGTTCCCGTCGCCCTCGACATCCGGCCACGGAGCTTCCCGCCCGGCGATCGTCTTCCGCTGGCGGATCCGGTTCAGGCAACGGTTCGCGGCGATCCGGAGCAGCCAGGTGGAGAGGGCCGCCTCCCCCCGGAACTCCCGTAAGTTTTTCCAGGCCGAGAGGAACACCTCCTGCGCCGCGTCCAGCCCCTCTTCCCGATCCGAGAGCATCCTCGCGCAGAACGAGTAGACCCGGTCCTGGTGCGCGCGGACGATGGCGTCGAACGCGCCCGGCGCCCCGTTCCGGAACGCCTCCACCAGCAGGTCGGCCGCCTGGCCCATTTCCCCCGGATTTCCCAACGCCTCTCCCTGGTATCCGACACGCCCCGCGGCGTCCCGGTTCCGTCCGTCGACCTATTTTACCGTTTCCGGTGGACCGATTGCGGCGGCGGCCCCGTTTAATGTATTTTATGGGGGAACGGGGGATTCGGATATTCCAACGGAAGTTCCCGGAGGTGGCCTCTTGGACGCGCAGTCGGTTCTCTTCATCGCGCTCGCCGCGGCGGCCGTGGTCCTCGTGGCGGTCCTCTCCGTCGCCCTCCTCTCGATCCGCAGAAGCGTGGATCGGATGGCGAGCCGCCTCGACGAGTCGTTGCGCCAGTTCGAAATGACGGCGGAGGACCTGCGGAAGACCAACGCGGTCGTCCGGGAGATCCTGTCCGACGTGGAAAAGGGCGTGTCGAACGTGACGCACTTCACCGAGGGGGTCCGCGCGCTGCGGGGGTCGGTGGACGTGGCGACGAAGGTTCTCGACCACGCCGTGTCCCCCTTGCTGGTGAACACCGCCTCGGTGCTCGCGGGAGTCAAGGCGGCGACGTCCCACATCCTTGAGAGGCTGGTCCGAAAGGAGGAGAGGAAATGAGCGACGAAAGGTGCTGTTCCGGCTCCGGCGGGATCCTGCTGGCGTTCCTTGCCGGGGGAATGATCGGGGCGGGCCTGGCCCTGCTCTACGCGCCGGTTTCCGGCCGCGAGGCCCGCGAGAAGATCGGCGGGCTGGCGGGGGACCTGAAGCGGAAGGCGGACGAGTGGACCGGGGACGTGAAGCAGAAGGTGGAAGGGTTCATCGACGAGGAGCGGTCGGTGATCAAGGCGGCGTACGACGCCGGGCGCGAGGCGATGGCGAAGGAGAAGGCCCGCTTCGAGAACCCGCAGTGAATTGAGGGGGGGAAGCCCCCCCGGCGCGACGCGAAAAGGGCCGGCGGTCCGGAAGCGGACCGCCGGCCCTTTTCCTTGAAATCCTAGTAGTTGGCCTCGACCGCCATGAACCACCCCTGCGGGTGCGCGCAGACCGGGCACCGTCCGGGCGCCTCCGTCCCTTCGTGGACGTGACCGCACCGGGCGCACTTCCAGCGGGCCGGCTTCTCGCGCTTGTAGATCGACCCGGACCGGACCAGATCGAAGAGACGCCGATACCGCTGTTCGTGGTGCGCCTCCACTCCGGCGATCCCCCGGAAGATCGCCGCCGCGACCCCGAACCCCTCTTCGTCCGCCGTCCTGGCGAAGGAGGGGTAGATGTTCGTCCACTCCTCCCGCTCCCCGCCGGCCGCGGCTTCGAGGTTCACCAGGGTGTCTCCGATCCGGCTCGGGTACCCGGCCTGGATCTCCACGTCGAACCCCTCCAGTTGGTCGAAATACCGTTTCGCGTGCATCTTCTCGTGCTCCGCCGTCTCGAGGAAGATCGACGCGATTCCCTCGAGCCCTTCCTTCGACGCGACCCCCGCGTAGAAGGTGTACCGGTTCCGCGCCTGCGACTCGCCCGCGAACGCCGCCATGAGGTTCTTCTCCGTGCGGGATCCTTTCAGCTTCATACCGCCTCCGATGGTGTGGGTTTGGAATCCGTGGGACAGGGGGAGATTATAGGAATCCTTCTCGGCCCGATGCAACGGGAAAGATCGGCCCGCGGACCGTCGCGCACCGCCGCCCCACCCTCACCTCCCGCCCCCGCGAACGGCCCGGGCGACCGTGGTCAGCGCGAAGCAGGACGAAGCGGCAAGGACGACCGTGGCGCCGGTCGCCGTGTCGAGATAATAGGAGGCGACGAGGCCGGAAACCGCGGAGAGGACGGCGATCGCCACGGAGAGGCGGAACGCCGCACCGGCTCCCCGGGCGATGTTGCGCGCGGCGGCGGCCGGGATCACGAGAAGCGCGGTCACGAGCAAAATCCCCACCGTGCGGATCGCGGTCGTCACCACCAGCGCCACCACCAGGGAGAA